>CALMXF010000065.1 GCA_937870985.1 uncultured Chloroflexota bacterium | reverse complement strand
CGGAGCGCATCGTCGCGTTCGACTGGCGCGGCCGCAGCCGGGAGCGTCTCACGCATGGCTGGGACATCCGATCATGCTCGCACCCGTCCGCTCGCGCGATCCAGCCATTCCAGCAGCGCGACATTCTGCGCGAGTCGCATCTCGATAACGAGCCGGCGGAATTCGTCCTCTTCCGAGTCGAGCTGCTCGCGCAGTGACTCGACGAAGCGGCGGCAGACATCGCGCTGCCTCTCGACAAGCCCCTCAGCATCCCCTGAGCCTGGCATCCGGGCGACGTACAGCTTCAGCAGGAACGCCAGGCGGAGGTCTCGCGTGCGCTCTACGGGCTCGGCCAGCCAGCGATCAAGCGTCTCGACGCCCAGATCGGTCAGTTCCAACATCCGTCTCGCCGGCCGCGAGCCCTGCTGCTGAACGGTGGAACGCACTAATCCATCGCGTTCGAGCTTCTTGAGGTTCGCGTACAGCAGGCTCGGCTCGAGACGGACTATGTCGCCAAGGACAGTCTCCGGCAAGAACTCACGAGTCAGGTCGTAGCCATGGCGCGGCCCCTGTCGCAGGAGGCCCAGCAGCACCATCTCCACAGCCACAGGGCACCATCCTGTCTGCTATTCAGCGGCTGACTATTCTTGATTATAGTACGAGACTCCCACTGCGTTGCTGTTGACCAGCGGCGCGTTTCCTGCGACGGTATCAGCAAGGGACGTCGCCGGAGCGCCGTCCGACACGAAAGGCGCCTGCGGGATGGAAGCCTCCGTTCGCCTCGGGTCGATTCGTGGCATCCGGATCGGGATCCACTACAGCTGGTTCATCGTCCTCGTTATCTTTTCGTACCTGCTCGCCGAAGGGCAGTATCCAAACCAGTATCCGGGGTGGACGACAACACAGTACTGGGTCGTTGCGGTCGCGACCGTTATCCTCCTCTTCGCCTCGGTGCTGGTCCACGAGCTCGGTCACTCGTTCGTCGCACAGGCGCGCGGGATTGAGGTCGTTGGAATCACCCTGTTTATCTTCGGCGGAGTCGCCGAGATCGCGGAAGAGTCAGACGAGCCGGGCGGGGAGTTTGCGATCGCGATCGCCGGCCCGCTCACATCGCTCGGCCTGTCGGCGATCTTCGGTGGCCTCTGGATGCTGCTCCACGGCACGAATGCGCAGGTCAGCGCGCTCCTGGGCTACCTCGCCGTCGTCAATGCAATCCTCGCCGTCTTCAACCTGATCCCCGGCTTCCCGCTGGATGGGGGCCGTGTGCTACGAGCGATCCTCTGGAAGATCACCGGCGATGTCCGGAAGTCGACACGGATCGTCTCGGTGATCGGCACGTTCGTTGGCAGTGTCTTCTTCGTCCTCGGCATTTTCGCCGCGCTGAGCGGCAATCTCATCAACGGGCTCTGGTATCTGGCGCTTGGGTGGTTCCTGCAGAACGCTGCCAGCTCGGGGTATCGGCAGGTCGAGCAGGAGGAGCTGATCAAGGGCCACGTCGTCTCGGAGGTGATGGATCCCGCTCCGCTGACCGTCCAGGGAGGATTCACGGTCGCAGAACTGGTGCACGACTGGTTCCTTGCGCGCAACGTTCGCGGAGCGCCTGTCGTCACGAACGACTGGTTCGAGGGTATCGTCACGATCTCCGACGTCCGCCACGTCCCGCGCGATCGTTGGGAGGAGACGCTGGTGAAGGACATCATGACCCCCCGCGACAAGGTCCAGTCGGTGACGCCGGATGCCGGCATCGACGTGGCGCTGCGGACGATGTCCGAGCATAGCTTCGACCAGCTACCGGTGATTGCCGACAGGCAGCTCGTCGGATTGTTACGCCGCGCCGATCTGGTTCGATTCCTGCACTTGCAACAGACGTTGATGTCAGACAAGCAGCGCACCAGTCGCGCCTCCTGAGCGCTGCGATGAACATCGACTCTGGCCGCCGTTCCAGACGGCTACTGGACGCCTGGCGATCGCCCGCTGAGGGGTAGTCCGGCTACCAAATCTGACAAGCAGTTGATACCGTTGTCCCGGCGCGAATTGGAAAGCGCGTGGCACAGGAGGGTATTGATGAGCGATCGGTCATGGGGTGGCAACACGATGTCGGGCAAGCTGGAGCGCGTGCTTGTCTACCCACCGGTGCCGCCCGACCCCTCGGTGTCGTGGGAGGAGTTCGGATATCTCCACCCGCTCGATCATGATCTCGCAGTGCGGGAGCACACCGCGTTCCGTCGGATTCTCACCGACGCGGGCATCGAGGTCATCACTGGCGAGATCGACGACGCGAAGCTTCAGGACGGCATCTTCGGCTACGATCCCGTCTTTACAACGAACGCCGGCGCGATCCTGACCCGGATGGGCAAGCCGCTCCGAGAGGCGGAGGTCGACCTGGCGGAGCGGACGATGCAGGAGATCGGTGTCCCGATCGCGGGCCGGATCGTCGCGCCAGGCACCGTTGAGGGTGGCGACTGCCTCTTCATCGACGCGAACACACTCGCGATCGGTCGCGGCTACCGGACCAACGAATCTGGCATCCAGCAGATGCGGGAGATCCTGGCGTCATCCGGGGTTGAGGTCATCGGTTATGACCTGCCGTACTGGCATGGGGCCGGCGAGTGTCTGCACCTGCTTTCCATGATCAGCATGATCGACGATGACCTTGCGATCGTCTACAAGCCGCTGATGTCGGTTGCCCTTGTCCAGCTGCTGGAGGAGCGCGGCATTACGATGGTGGAGATTCCCGACGAGGAGTTCCCGACGCAAGGATGCAACGTCCTGGCTCTGGGGCCGCGCCGCTGCGTGATCCTGCGTGAGAACACTGTCACCGCCGAGCGTTTGCGCGCGGCAGGTTGTGAGGTCATTACCTACGCGGGCGACGAGATTTCGCACAACCGAACGGGCGGCCCGACATGCCTCACACGCCCAATCTTGCGATTGGAACGCTAGAGTAGCCGCATTCTGCCCCCACGCTGTCTCAGGTTCGGTACACTTCGCTGGGCCCCGACGGGGTCGAAGCGATCTGCTCGCCTGTGACCAACGCGCTATGGCGCTGGCCGCCACCACACCAGCTTGGACGATCATCGCCTATGTCAACTGCTTCATCGCCAATTCGCCGATTCATCGATAGCGCGGGCCGAAGCCGCACAAATGGCGCGCCAGCAGCCGAGCACGATGCCCAGCTAATCCGCCTGGAACGCATTGCGTGGGCTGCCGCAGCGACGATCCTGCTGCTGTTTCTCGTCAGCATCATCGGGGTCCAGCTCGCGGGGCGCGGCGAGGTTCGATCGGGAGTCCACGCCCTCGGGGTGGATCTCAGTGGCATGAACAGCCAGCAAGCGGCTGAAGCGCTCACACTGGCCGCGAACACGCACACTTCACAGTCGTTGACGCTGGCAGATGGCGACCGTGCGTGGACGATCACTGCCGCGAACCTGGGTCTTGTTATCGATGTCGACGGTATCGTCGATGACGCGCTTTCTACTGGCCATACAGGCTACGGCCCCACCCGACTCGCCATCCTCTGGCGATTCAAGTCCGAACCATACGTCGTTGGCGGAGATCGCCTGTCAGTCGACCAGGTTCGGCTCAGCAGCCAGCTCGCATCGCTGGCCGGGGCGATCCAGCAGACCCGCGTCGACGGACAGCTCGCAGTCGATTCAACCGGTATCACCTGGGTTGCGCCAGTGACCGGGCGCGCGCTCGATACGCAGAACACGCAGGCCGAGATCATGTCGGCGCTGGCCAACGGTCAGACTGAGGTCGCCCTCGTCATTCACGAAGATGCGCCGCCGGTCTCCCTGGCTCAATACATCGATGCCCGCGACCGGCTGCACCGCGTCTGGGATGCGCCGATTGAGTTGGTCGCTGTCGACCAGACATGGCCACTCACACCCGACCAGGTCAGCAAGCACATCACGATCGTGCAACCAGTTGGCGGCAATCCTGCACAGCTGAAGATCGACAAGAAGTGGGTTGACGCTGTGGTCCAGGAAATCTCGATCGGGGTCGACGCTACGCCGCAAAGCGCGCGGGCATGGTGGGGCGACGGTGGCCGGCTGGTGAAGACACGCGATGCGAAGGCCGGGCATACGCTCGACGCTGACAAGTCCGCAGCCCTCATTCAGGCCGCGACGACCGGCGAGAGCGACTCCAATCGCGTCGAGCTTCCGGTCGCAACGATCGCCCCCCCGACGCAGCCTGCTGACTTCGGCGCCATCGATGTATCGACGATTCTCGCCAGCTCCAGCACAACCTACGGAGGCGGGCTACCGGAACGCAGCCACAACATCGAGCTCGCGGCATCGCTTCTGAACGGCGCGCTGGTTCTACCGGGCCAGACGTTCTCGTTCAATTCCGAAGTTGGCCCGACAACAGTCGAAGCAGGTTGGCAGATAGCCTACGGAATCGCCGAGAGCAACGGCCAGATCACGACTGTGCCGGCCGAGGCCGGCGGCATTTGCCAGGTCGCCACCACCGTCTTCCAGCCGGTCTTCTTCAGCGGCTTCCGCATCGACGAGCGGGCGAGCCATTCGTACTGGATCCCCCGCTACGCCTATCAGGGCAACGTCGGCATCGACGCGGCGGTGGAGTCAACCGTCGGGCTCGACATGCGATGGACCAACGATGGACCAAGCCCAGTGCTCCTTGAGGTCTATGCCGACGGCGAGGATCTGACGGTCAATCTCTACGGAGCGCCGTTGCCGTGGCGCGTCGAAGTTGATCCACCAGTTATCACCAACGTCGTCACCGCGGACCCGACGGTCCACTACCAGGAGACCGATACCTTGCCGTCCGGATCGCAGCGCGCGATCGAGCATGCGCAGGATGGCTTCGACGTGACAGTCACACGTCGGGTGATTCAGGGGGACAACGTCGTTTCCGAGAACTTCTCGACGACCTACGCCCCTGCGCAGAACGTCGTGTTGGTTGGCATATGATCGGGCCGGGCGGGCAAGGGCTGGAGATCCTGAAGACACTGGCAATTCTGTGACTAATGGACACTCCAGGCCGGAAGGTTTGGTTATACTAGCCACACGTGAGCGGATCGAGCGGCCCCGGGAGCGACGGCGGTTTGCTGTGCGCACTGGAACCGGATGGGCCACGGCCGGCGGCGCTCGCCGACGGCATTACAAGCATTTGGGAGGCAGCAGCGGATGAGCGGACAGACGCTCCTGACGGTGATCCTGGTACTCGCTGTCCTCGCCTGGCTTGCCCAGCTGGTCTGGCTATTCCGCTACGCCGAACAACAGCACGCTGATCCGTTTCGCGTCGTCTCCGGCGCGGCGATCTTCTTCATCGCAGCGGCGCCGGTCGCAATGCGAAGCCCCGGCCTCGTCGAGCGGCTGGCTGATTTCTGGGACCGACTGTTCGGCGGCCGGCCACAAGCCGTCGCCGTCCCGCGTGTTCCAGCCCGATTGCTGATCAACGGTGAGCAGCTTCCGCTGGATCAGCCGCGCACACGTATCGGCCGCTACCCGAACAACGAGATCGTTCTCGACCACTCGACTGTCTCCGCCTACCACGCCGAGATCATCGAACGGCCCGATGGACGACACGAGATACAGGATAACGGAAGCCGAAACGGCACGCGGGTCAACGGAGACATTGTCACGAATCGCATCCTCAAGGAGGGTGATCTGATCACCCTCGGCGCGGCATCGATGCACTACCTCGGCCCATCCAGTCGGGAATCACAGGCTGCGAT
Source organism: uncultured Chloroflexota bacterium (assembly GCA_937870985.1). Lineage (GTDB taxonomy): Bacteria > Chloroflexota > Chloroflexia > Thermomicrobiales > CFX8 > JAMLIA01. The sequence continues at coordinate 8,782 of CALMXF010000065.1, read as the reverse complement.
GGCGGCAGATTATCGACGGCGCGACCCGCAGCACGACGACGCGGATCCCTACGATCATCGCTGATACCCCGACTGTCCATCGACTCGAGCCGGGCGGCGACCGACACCAACCGCATCGCGTATTTATTGAACGGCGGCATGTGGACGTAAACCACTAGACGCCCTCCAGGATTGGCGATCAATCTCGTGGATTTCGATCTCATTTCGAAGTTATTGTCGATTATCGCGATCGACCTCGTCCTCAGCGGCGACAACGCGGTCGTCATCGCCATGGCCTCGCGGCGCTTGCCACCCGCGCAGCGCAAGAAGGCGATCATCTATGGTGGTGGCGGCGCGGTCGTTCTGCGCATCCTCTTCACGATCGGCGCAGCGCTGCTGCTCGGTGTTCCGCTACTGCAGGCTATCGGCGGTTTGCTGCTGATCTACATCGCCATCAAGCTCATCCAGCCGGCCAGCTCGGATCACAGCGGCGTCCAGGCAGCCGACACACTCGGCGCGGCGATCCGAACGATCATCATGGCCGACATCGTGATGAGTCTCGATAACATGCTGGCCGTCGGCGGGGCAGCCCACGGCCACATCGGTCTACTGATCTTCGGCCTGATGCTTTCGATCCCGATTCTCCTGTTCGGCAGCAGTGCCATCGCGCGACTGATTGACCGATACCCGTGGTTGAATCTGGTCGGCGCGGCGATCCTTGTCCACACCGCGCTGGAGATGTTCTTCAACGACAAGTACGTCCTCAAGTTCATCCATCTCGACCGGCTGGTTGAGCTTGCCATCATTCTGGCAATCGTTGCCGCAATCGCGGCGCTCGGCTGGCTCTGGAACAAGCGTGCCCAGGACGCACGAGACAAGGCACAACATGGCCGGCCGCTCGATACGACCGAACCAGCTAGCTGACGCGTGACTGACACGCCGTTGGGCGAGCTCCGCGATTGGTTCGACACCTGGGCAGCTTACGTTCGAGCCCGCAACTTCGTCGCAGCGCGAGCGCTCTTTTCGCCGGGGGTCATGGGCTTCGGCACACACATGCGCATCGTCCACGGGCTGGACGCGCTGGAGCGCGACCAGTGGCGGGCCGTCTGGCCAACGATCACCGGATTCACGTTTCTCACCGACGAAATCGAGGGCGGCGTCTCAACCGACAATACGACCGCCTGGGCGATCGTGCCGTGGTCATCTTGCGGCTATGCCGAAGATGGGACGCCGTTCGACCGACCCGGCCGAGCGACGGTTGTCTTCAATCGCAAGAGCAACGGCGAGGGTTGGCGCGCAATTCACACGCACTTCTCCCTCGCCCCTGGAACACCGCAGAAGTCCTGGGGAAACTCCGACCGGGCTTAGGCGCTGATGCCGCAACTCTGGCCGGCCGCTCGGCTCCAGCTCAGCAGCTCATCGTGCTCGTCATCATCGAGGGTGAACATCGTGCCGCAATCCGGGCAGGTGACGACCCAGGTGCAGTCGCCACGCATTTCACACAACTCAGCGACGTCGCCGAAGATTCCCTTTGTGCAGAGATGATCTCGCACTCGATCGATGCTAGACGTAACCGACATACGAACCCCCTTCGCGATTCATATCTCCGCGTCGTCCGAGTGTAACGATCTATGCACTATCTGACAACATCGTGAATCTCATCACGTATGCGCTAACCTCAGAGCCTGTTCGGCTACGCGCCCTGGCGGGCCGATACCATTGTCTACATGGACGATCAGCCATTCGAACGGCTAGACTGCGATGCGCGGCGCGAATCGCAGTCCCACTCGCCCGCTGTTTCGACGCCCAGCGGCATCGCTGGCCCACTTGTAATGTGCTACGGGAGATGAAGGGCCACAGTTGAGCGACCTGGCGCTAGCGACCATCATCTTCGTCGTTACTTACACCGTTATCATTACCGAACGCATCGACCGCACGACGGCAGCGGTCGCTGGCGCGTTGATCATGGTGCTTGCAGGCGTCATCAATCAGCAACAGGCGATCGCGGCGATTGACTTCAACACCATCGGCCTGTTGATCGGGATGATGATCATCGTCTCTATCCTCAAGCGAACCGGGATCTTCGCGCATCTCGGGTTCACCGTCGCCCGCTGGACTGGCGGGCGCGTCATGCCGATGCTCCTGACGCTGGCGCTGATGACCGCTGTCGCGTCGGCATTCCTGGACAACGTGACGACCGTGCTTCTGATGGTCCCGGTCACTATCGCTCTATGCGAACTCCTCGGGCTACCTGCGACACCCTTCCTGATGACCCAGGTAATTGCCAGCAACATCGGCGGCACCGCGACCCTGATCGGCGACCCGCCAAACATCCTGATCGGCTCGGCGACTGGTCTTGACTTCGTCAGCTTCCTGGTCAATCTCGGTCCGATCGTCCTGGTCATTCTCGCAGTCGCTGCGGTCGCCGCCGCGTTCCATTACCGGCATATCGCCCGCACGGATATCGAGCGGCATGCCGAGCTCATCGCCAGCGCTGCTACCCAGCCGATCGAGGATCCCGTCCTGCTCCGGAAGAGTCTTGCCGTCCTGGGCATCACGCTTGTCGGTTTTCTGCTCCACGGCATGCTCCATCTCGAGGCAGCAACGGTTGCCCTGGGCGGAGCCGCGCTGCTACTCCTTATCTCGCGAGTCGAGCCTCACCACGTGTTTCTGGAGATCGAGTGGTCAACGATCTTCTTCTTCGCCGGCCTGTTCGTTCTGGTCGGCGGGATCAAGGAGATGGGGCTGCTCGACCGGCTGGCAACCCATACGATCGACCTCACCGGTGGGAATGTGACATTCACCATCCTGGCATTGATCTGGCTCGCGGCAGCGCTCTCGGCAGTCGTCGACAATATTCCCGCGGTGACCACGTTGATTCCATTGACGTTCGCTGTCGCTCGATTGCTCTTCCCGGATCTCGCCGGGCTAAGCAATGTCGATCTCGCCCAGCACGCGCAGGTAGCCCCGCTCTGGTGGGCGCTCGCGCTTGGCGCGTGTCTCGGGGGTAACGCAACGCTGATCGGAGCGTCGGCCAACGTCGTCGCCGCGGGAGTCGCTGAGCGACATGGAGAGACGATCTCGTTCTGGGGCTTTACGCGGGTCGGATTGCCAGTAACGCTCGGCAGCCTGATCCTGGCAACCGGCTACATCTGGCTCCGCTATCTCGCCTGATCTCCGGCTATCGTCGTAGCGCGATCGCCCGTTCGATGACCCCATCGTGTGCCTGACGCTCAAACGTATCATCGAGCGCCGCAAGGCTGGCCGGGCCATGACGGCGCTCCAGCGCACGCTCGATCAGCCAGTCGGCCAGCGTCGGATTCTTTGGCAGCAGCGCGCCATGGAGGTAGCAGCCGATGGTGTTGCGGTAGCGAGCGCCCTCGAAGCCGTCCTGGCCATTGTTGCCCCGCCCGATCCGCACGCTACCGAGCGGCCGAACGCCTTCGCCAAGGAACGTCTTGCCGGAGTGATTTTCGAAACCGACCAACGTGCCGAGATCGTCAGTATCGACAACGACATTGCCAATGAACCGCTCGTGGCCGGCCTCGCTGACCACATCGAGCGCGCCGATGCCCGGCAGATCATCGCCATCGAACGGACGGTAATGGCGCCCCAGCAGCTGATATCCGCCGCAGACCGCGAGGACCGGCATGCCGTCCTCGATCGCCTGCTTCAGCGCGGCGCCCTTGTCACCCTGCATATCGTGCGAGACGGCGATCTGCTCGCGATCCTGCCCGCCACCCCAGAAGAGGAGATCCCAGGCGTCTGGGTCTAGGGGCTCGCCGAGGCCAACCGTCGCGGCCTGCACATCGATGCCACGCCATTCGGCCCGGCGAACGAGCGCCATCACGTTACCCCGATCGCCGTAGATATTCATCTCCTGGCCGTACAGCCAGCCGATCCGCAGATCCATCCGTGGCGTCCCCCGACTACTGTGCCCAGAACTCCTCGACGACACCGCGATCGGCGAGCGCCTGGCGCAGCTGTAACAACGCGGTGTACGTCAGCAACAGGAAGACGCTTGCGCCCTCCGGGGTCGCGTCAACGATGAGATCGAGCGTCTCATCGAGCGGACGCCCGGCCGTCTGTGCGTCGATCCGGTCGGCGGCGATGCCAGCGTACTTCAACCGAACTGCAAGATCGTACCCGCGCAGGCCGGCAACAATGAACGTCGCGCGATGGCGCGGCTCAGCGAGCACCTCGAAATCGACATCCCACAGCCAGGAAACGTCCCGCCCGTCCGCGTCGAGATCATTGATCGCGATCACTAGCGGGGAAACCAGCGGATCGACGGTGATCGTCCGGAGCACCTCGTTGAAGCCGGTCGGGTTCTTCGAGAGCGCCAGGGTCATCTGCCGTCCGCGGTACGACACGCGCTCCAGCCGGCCGAACGCCGCCTCGAAGCCGGACAACGCACGGGCGATCGGCTCACTCTCCAGCCCGAGAACCCTCGCGGCGGCTATCGCGGCCAGGGCGTTATAGGCGTTGTAGAGTCCTGGCAATGCGACGTCGAACGCGAGATCCCGGGCCACACGACCCGGACGCGCATCGTGAACTTGCATCGACAATCCGCGCATGCCATCTAGCCGAATGTCCGACGCGCTCAGATCGAGTGGCGGGCGACGGTTGCCACACGACGGACAACGCCAGTCGCCGAGGTGCGAAAGGAACAGCGCATCGTAGACCAGCGGCGCTTCGCAGACGCGACAAACCGCCGCGTCCGACGCGTGTGGCAACGAGGAGAGGGTCGAGGTCGACCCGACCAACCCGAACGAGACGACCGTCGCGGGGCAATCAGACGCGAGCGCGGCGAGATTCGGGTCGTCAGCATTGACAACGAGCAGTGTTGTCGGGTCAAGGTCTCGCAGCGCCTCTCGCCAGTGGCGAGCGATTGTCTCCAGCTCCCCATAACGATCGAGCTGGTCGCGAAAGAGATTGAGCAGCACGACAACGCGCGGTTTCGCGCGTCGGAGGACGTCGGGTAGCGCGTTCTCGTCGCTTTCGATGACACCGATCTCAGGGCCACCATCTCCCAGCAACGGCATCTGCTCGGCGAATGCCGCTGAGATTCCACGAACGAGGTTGGAGCCGGAGCGGTTGTGGGCGACAATGCGGCCAGATTCGGCCAGCATTCTCGCCAACATCCTGCTCGTCGTCGTCTTTCCGTTCGTGCCGGCCACGACGATCGTGCCGGCCGGCAGCCTGCCAGCCAGCTTGTCGAGCATGCGCGGATCAAGATAGCCCGCGACGAGGCCGGGCAGCGCGGTGCCACCTCCGCGGCCAAGCCGGCGAATCCCGGCAGTCAGCAGCTTGCTCGTGGTGGTCGCCGCCATGAGACGCGGATCGATCGTCCGTATCATGGGGCCGGCGTCGCCTGTTCTGCCGGCTGTCCGGCCGTCACCCCGGTAATCACTGTCACTGATTCGAGGCTATCGAAGTTGACGAGCGGCAGGACTTCGACGATCGTCTCGTTCTTCGCCTGGTTCTTCTTGATCTCCATGACCTTTCCAACGACGAGACCCTCAGGTATCCCGACGGTCTTGCCAGAGGTCACGACGATCTCTTTGTCGTCGATGTTCACATCATAGGGAATATGGCGCATCTCGACGCGACCGCCCTCCTGCCAGAGACCATAGACGATCCCCTCGGCACGGGCATTCTGTAGCCGCGCGCCCGTCTGAAATCCGGAGTCGATCACAAGCAACACCTTTGCGCGCCTGGCTTCGACCTCGACCACCTGTCCCACCAGGAAATTGGGGCTGACAACCGCCATTCCGATCTGAATGCCGTCATCGGCGCCCCGATTGATAACCACGAACTTTTCGCGACTCTGTGGGTCGCTACTGATCACATCGGCAGTGAGATACGTGAGGTCCGGCCGTGATTCCTGGAACTTCAGCTGCTGCCGGAGGGTCTCTACCTCGATCGAGAGCTCCTGCAACCGCGCGTTATCTGCCAACAACCGATCGCGTTCAGCGGTGACATCCGCCAACTGTTTGCGCAGGTTAGGATCTCCGCCCGGGTTGCGGGCGCCGCCCTGCCGGCCCAGCGAGGTCAGTTGCCGGCCCGCCGGCGCCAGGATTCCGCCGGCGATCCGTTTTGGCACGTCGAGCACCCCTCGGGAGTCAGCCACAAGAAACAGCAGCGCGACGAGCACCAGCGAGCCAAAGATCAGGAGGTTGCGACGAGCAATCGGGGAGAAGGGAGGCACCAGGACTCAGACCCTTCGCCGGAGCTCCTGGCCACTGGCCAGCGCTCGGGAGTAAAGATGAAGCGCCTCGGCGACACGGCCGGTGCCGCGGGCAACACACGTCAGAGGATCTTCGGCGCGCCGCACCGGCATCCGCAGCTCCGCTTGCAGCCGTCGATCGAGCCCGAGCAATAGCGCGCCGCCACCAGCGAGGATGATGCCCTGCTCCATGATGTCGGCGACCAGCTCCGGCGGCGTCTCTTCAACGCAGGTCTTCACGATATCGACGATCATGTTGACCGGCCCGCTGATCGCGTCGCGGATTTCCACACTGGAGACCTCGACCGATTTCGGCAAGCCCGTGAGCAAGTCACGACCCCGCAGCATCACACGGCGCTCCTCCTCCAGTGGGTAGGCAGAACCTGCGGCGATCTTGGCGTTCTCTGCTGTGCGCTCACCGATAACGAGATTGTGGTCACGCCGCGCGTACTGCACAATCGCCTCATCGATCTCATCCCCAGCAACCCGCAGCGAGTGGTTGACGACGATTCCTCCGAGCGAGATGACAGCCACTTCGGTTGTGCCACCACCGATATCGACAATCATGCTGCCGACCGGCTCGTTGATCGGGAGCCCGGCGCCGATCGCGGCGGCCATTGGCTCCTCGATCGTGAATGCCTCGCGCGCGCCAGCCGACAGCGCGGCATCCTTTGCCGCTCGCTTTTCGACTTCAGTAACACCGGATGGGATGCCGATGACGACGCGCGGGTGAGGCGCCATGATCCGCTGAACGTGCACCTTCTCGATGAAGTAACGCAGCATTAGCTCGACCGTGTCGAAGTCCGCAATCACCCCGTCCTTCAACGGGCGGACGGCCACGATCGTCTCCGGCGTCTTGCCAACCATCGCCTTGGCCTCGACGCCGACCGCGATAGCGCGCTTCGACTTCGTATCGACGGCGACCACCGAAGGCTCGGATATGACGATGCCCTTACCACGGACGTACACCAGGGTATTGGCAGTCCCGAGGTCGATCCCCAGATCGCGACTGAAGAGGCCGAAGAAGTAGTTCAGGGGCCGGATCATCGTGCGTGAAACCTCAGAATCAGCGCCTCAAGGTGGGCTGGATCGGCAGCAAAAAACCGCGTCAGATCGCGGAAATTGGACGCGTCCCGCTCGTTGGGCGCCGCAGAAGTCTATCACGCCACAATCGCGAGGAAGTGACACGAACGGCACAAGCGAGGCGGCTCGTGCCGACCCCGCTCGTGCGCGCTCTCCCCGATCCCCCGTATGTTATGGCAGGTATTGCACCGGATTTTCGTAGATGCTGTTGTGCAGCACGATGAAGTGAAGGTGAGGTCCGGTCGACTTGCCAGTCGAGCCCATGCCTCCGAGCCACTGCCCCTGGCTGACTCTGTCGCCCGCCTTGACGGCCGGCGGCTCGATCAGGTGGCCATACCACGTGACATAGCCGTTCTCGTGGTCGATCGCGACAGCGTAGCCCAGCCCGAAGTTGTTCCACCCAGCGAAGGTGACGACGCCTCCATCGGCCGCGACGACCGGCGTCCAGGCGACATTGGCGATGTCGAGACCGTTATGCCCGCCGCCGAACGCCTGGCTGATACTGCCTGCCGTTGGCCAGACGAACGTCCCTGTCGCCTCGGCCGGACCTGATGCCGTCGCCGCCCCCGCAAACGGATCCTGCGCGGGGCCAACCTCGATGCCGCCCTTGCCGCCCGCAGCGTTCGACAGGTCTACGGTCGGTATCAGGATCTGCTGACCTGCCTGGACGACCTGGCTACCGCCGAGATTGTTGAACGGAAAGTTTCTGATGACGTCCGGCGCGACATTGTACGCCTCGGCGATCGACTCGACCGTGTCCCCCGCCTGGACCGTGTACAGAATGCCGTCGGCCGGCGGGATGATCAGCACCTGGCCCGGATAGATCAAGTAATCCCCCGGCAGATCATTCGCGACGGCGATCGTCACCGGGTTCAGCCCGTAGAGGTTGGCGATCTTCCACAGGTCGTCACCTTGCGCCACCGTGTAGTGGGCGATGGTCGCGCGGCTGATCGGGCGCGCATTGTAGATAGTGATCGTCGCGCCCGGCTTCAGGTCTGAGTCAGACTCGACCCGATTCTGAGTCACGCCAGTGATCGCCGAGGTATCAACATCGTATCGCGCGGCAATCGACGAGAGCGTGTCTCCCTGCTGGACAACGTAGGTCACGCCATCGACGACCGGAACCGCGATCGACGTGCCCCCGGCCAGCGGCGCGGTCGGATCCTCGATGTCCGGATTCGCCCAGACCAGCGTCGAGACATTCAACCCCCAGATGCGCGCGACATCGGCCAACGTCTCGCCATCGTCCGCGCCAACCGAGACGACCGGAGCCTGCTCCGCCGTGCCAACGATGTTCGACGCAGTCGCTGTCGATGCGCCGGCAGCGCCGGTGGTTGAGGTCGTGCCGTCAGCGCCGGCCGGGCCCGCCGCAGGCGAACGCCTGCTCGACCGCTAATGTTCTCACAAGGCGCCGGCCATCATCAAATGGCGCCAAGATCGTCGAGTCGAATGCCCAGATTTCACGGTTCAACATCACTTGTGCAGCACACA
>CALMXF010000064.1 GCA_937870985.1 uncultured Chloroflexota bacterium | reverse complement strand
GCGCCCCACTCGCGAGACGACACGAAGAAGTGGTGGATCGATTGCCCCGACGTGTCCGGCGCGGACCCGCCGCTGAGCATCGATGGGAGTGCCTGCTTCAGCGCTATCAGCGCGTCGGACGCATTCGGGGCGTCGAACGGCTCCTGGGCATAGGACGCCTGCACAGAATGAATGATGTGGTAGAGATTCTGGTAGCGCTCCTGATTCGCCCGGCTCAGCGACCAGTAGGGGACCGCCGCGGCGATACATGAGCTGACCCGTGACTGCATGTACTGGGTGAGCCTGCGGGCAGCATCGCCAGTGCCCGGTACGCCGCCAACCGCATCGAGGAACGTGTCGACCTTACCCAGCCCGACCCGCGCGTAGAACTCATGCTCCATCGCATCCCAGATGGACATGCTCTGGACGGTGGCGCTGAACTGATCGGCTGCCTTGTTCCTTGCGTCCCTAACGGCGCTGCTCACTGCGGTGCTGAGATGTTCGGCCTCCTGTGCCTGCGTGCCGCGTTGGTTGGCGGGCTTGAGCAGCCAGGTCCGCAAAGAGCTGCCGCTGGTGGTAAATCCGACCGCAATGTCCCTGAGCGCCTGAGAATCTGGCGTCTGAGCGTTCGTGATGTCGCGAGCAAAGACCTCGTCGACCAGCGCCCGGTCGGCAAGGACGCGATCCTGCTGTGCCATCTGGCCGCGAGACTGCTTGAAGTGGTCGTCGAGACCAAGTCTCAGATCTACTCGCTGTCGTTCCAGCTCGGTAATCGCCTGCTCCAGCGCGATACGCAGACGGGCGACATGGGCATTGAGGTTCGTGAGTAGCGAGAGCTCCGCACTGGCCTCGGCAATATCTCGCTGCGTGCTGACATACGGTCGCCACCAGTTACTGAGAAACGTTTGAGCCTGAGCATCCTGCTTGCCCTTGCCGCCGAATGGCGACTTGCCGCCCACCGTCAACCGCTCAATGGCCTCGTCGTATCTTCTGACACCCAGATCGAGCTTCTGTCGAAGACCTGGACGGTTTGGCTCTGTGCTGTCGATCTCGTTCGTCAGTGCTTCAATGCGGCTGGCGAGACTGCCACTGATCCCGCGGAGCAGATCCGCAGCGTGGCGCAGTCCGTTGCCTCTGTTTTCCTCCAGCGTCGTGTTGACTGTGACCAGCAGCTGGCCCCAGAGCTCATTGAGGATGATCGGCTCGTTCCTGGCCAGAAGACCTCTGAGCGTCTTGAGCCAGGTGTCATCGACCAGGGATCGCTGGTTCCGAACGAGGGTAACCCAGCTCTTCCGGTCGACATTTTCGAACCTGGGCTCCGGAGCAGCTTCAGCCTGGTGCACCTGCCCGGTGGCGACGTCGGTATGGGCCTGCTTCAGTCGCTCGCGTAGCCTGACTTGCCCAGCGTTCGGGAGAACTTCTCGGTCTCCGTTATTGAGCCATCGGCGCGCCTCGTCGCCGCGGTCCTGACTGATCAACACGATTGAATCGAGCACGTGCAGCAGGAGATGGTCGCCGAGATACCCGGTCGTCTCGGGGACGGAGAAGACGATCGACGCCGCGCCCGCGCCGGCGAAGAGGACCGATTTGGTGGCCTTGCTGCCGTCGTCGACCGGCGGGCTTATCTTGTTATTCAACCCTCCGAGAATGTTGGAGATAAGTGAGTGGCTGGCGCTGGCCGCTGGAGAATCGACATCGAGGGCGATGCAGTCGGCGATCAGCTCGGTGTAGGCTCCGAAGGATGGCAGTGGCTTGCCGGCCTGATTGCTTTCAGCGAAGAGATAACAGAGGTCGAATGGCGTTTCGTTCTTGTGATCACTCCCGTTACCTGCGATGGGTGTGCCATTGAGATAGAAGAACGGCGCGATCGACGCTGGCCGATACTTCTCGGGCAACATCCACCAGTCTATCTCCCGCAGGGCTGCCGAGCAGTTGGCATAGATGTTGTCGCGCTGAAAATCGCCTGGTCCATGCTGCATGATGCTGGCCAGCGGGATGGCGCCGACGATATGCACGTCATCGTCCACGAGC
>CALMXF010000063.1 GCA_937870985.1 uncultured Chloroflexota bacterium | reverse complement strand
ATCCGAAGCCCAACAGTCGGCACTCCACGTGTCACCTCGTCTGGCACGGTATCCGAGGCGGGAACCACGATGGTCAACGCGCCCGGCCAGAAGGCGTGAGCCAATGCAAGCGCGGCCGGCGACGCCCGCTTCGCGAGCCGGGCAAGCTGGCTCATGTCAGAGATAAGGATCGGCAGCGCCTTGTCGCCAGACCTGCCCTTGATGGCGTAGATTCGAGAAAGTGCGTCAGGACGGGCGAGCGAGGCTGCCAGGCCGTATACGGTGTCGGTTGGAATCGCGACGACGCCACCGTGGCGGAGCGCCTCGATCGCCCGGCCGATCTGATCGTCCAGCGGCGCGTCCGGCGCGCTTCCCGATTTGTCGGTTTCCGTGACCACCGATCCCCCTCCTGCGCCGCTCCGACTCGCTACAGTTGCGTCTTGATCTGTCGCGCCAGCTCACGGCCAATGCCCTCGACCGTGGCGATCTGCTCCTCGCTGGCCTCGCGAATGCGCTTCACGCTGCCGAACGCCTGAATCAACGCTTTCTTGCGCTTCGGCCCGACGCCGCGCAAGTCGTCCAGCGCCGAGCGGACAGCCGCGCGCTCTCGCTTCTGGCGATGAAACGACACGGCGAAACGGTGTGCCTCGTCCCGAACTCGTTGCACGAGGTACAGCGCCTGTGAGTCACGATCCAACACGATCGGCCACGACTGGCCGGGCAGGAAGATCTCTTCATTCTCCTTCGCCAGCCCGACGACCCGCGTCTCGAATCCGACTTCATGCAGCGATTCCAGCGCCGCGTTGAGCTGCCCCTTGCCCCCATCGATGATGACAAGATCCGGTTGTCGCGACCAGGCCTCGGTATCCGGCTCGGTCGCCAGCCGCCTGAACCGCCGGCCGACGACCTCCTTCATCGCCGCGAAGTCGTTCTGCCCGTCGACATTCTTGATCGAGAAGCGCCGGTAGTCACTCTTCTTCGGCTTGCCGTCCTCGAAGACGACCATCGACGCGACCATGTTCGTCCCCTGCAATGTCGAAATATCGAAGCACTCGATGCGCCGAGGAAGATCCGGCAGCTCCAGCGCGTCAGCCAACTCAGTCATCGCCGCCGTCATCCGCTGCTCGTCGTTGAGCCAGCGCAACCGCGTCTGCTCGAAGTTCTCTACCGCGCTCTTGGCTACCATTTCGACCAGCTTGCGCTTCTCGCCACGCTGCGGCGTCGTCAGCCGCACCTTTCCGCCGCGACGCTCGGCCAGCCAGCCGCGCAGGATCGCATCGTCGGCCGGCATATGCTGGACGATCAGCTCGTTCGGAACGACAGCGGCGTCGCCATAGAACTGCGCGACGAAGCTGGCGACAATCTCCGACGGATCGTCATCCACTCGCGTCCCCGACATCACAAAATGCTCGGAGCCGAGGATTTTGCCGTTACGGATCATCGCCACCTGGACGACAGAATCACCACCCGGTGACTGGTATACGGCGATCACATCCGCGTCGTCGCCTTTCCCGGACACGATCTTCTGTCGCTCGAGGACATGCTCGATCGCCGACACCTCGTCGCGCAGCTTGGCCGCGCGCTCGAAGTCGAGGTTCTCGGCCGCTTGCTCCATCCGCTGTCGAAGCTCGGGCACGAGCTCCTCGCCGCGGCCCTGCAGAAAGAGCGCCGCGCCGTCGACCGCAGCGGCGTATTCCTTCGGGTCGGCAGCGCCGATACACGGACCAAGGCAACGACCCATGTGGAAATAGAGACACGGCCGGGGTGCGTCTCCGGTAATGACGATGTCACACGGTCGATATGGGAACAATCGGTTGAGCAAGTCGAGCGTGCGGTGGACCGATCCGGCCGAGGTGTAGGGACCGAAATACCGGCCGCCGTCCTGGACGATCCGGCGTGTCGCGATAACACGGGGCCATTCCTCGTTCGTGATCTTGATATACGGGTAGGTTTTGTTGTCTTTCAGCCGGACGTTGTAGCGTGGCTGATACCGCTTGATCAGCTCGTTCTCGAGGATCAGCGCTTCGCTGGCAGTGTCGGTTCGGATGACATCGAAGTCGACGATATGGCTGACCAGCTCGCGCGTCTTCGGATCCGGCGGCCGGCTCTCCTGAAAATACGAGCGCACACGATTTCGCAACGCGGCGGCCTTACCGACGTAGATCACGTCGCCCGCAACGTTCTTCATCAAGTAAACGCCGGGTCCGGTTGAGAGAACTGACAATCGGTCAGAGAATCGCGTGCCCATGACCTAATTGTACTGTCGGAGGCCAGCCCTCGCGTGAATGAGCCCTTGACCATATGTCACTGTCCGGGCATACTGTACGTACACCTCGCTTCGCGTGCGGTCTCGTCACCAATCCGGGTTCGCTACACTTACCTGCTCGGGATCGCCCACGGAATGTGAGAGAAGGCCAGACACAGAATGCAAAGCCGCGAGATACGACAACGTTTTGTTGAGTTCTTCGCCGAGCGGGGACACCTCCACGTGTCCTCGTCCCCGCTGATCCCACGTAACGACCCAACCGTTCTACTGACCACCGCCGGCATGCAGCAGATGACTCCCTACTTCCTCGGACTCGAGCAGCCGCCCGCCAACCGCATGACATCGGTTCAGAAATGCTTTCGGACTGTCGATATCGACGACGTCGGAGACGAGCGGCACGCCACCTTCTTTGAAATGCTCGGCAACTTCTCGGTCGGCAACTATTTCAAGCGGGAGGCGATCCGCTACGCCTGGGATCTGCTAACCGTCAGTTACGGAATTCCCGCAGAACGGCTTCAGGTAACGATCCACCCGGACGACGACGAGGCTCGCCAACTCTGGATGGACGAGGTTGGGTTGGCGCCAGAGCGCATCCACGAAGACCCGACGAATATCTGGGGGCCGGTCGGCGAAACCGGTCCCTGCGGACCCGACAGCGAGCTCCACGTCGACCGGGGCGCGCAGTATGGATGCGGAGAACCAGACTGCGGCCCGAACTGTCCCCGCTGCGACCGGTGGATGGAGCTCTGGAATCTCGTCTTCATGGGCCAGTTCAAAGAGGCTGACGGCTCGTTCCGCGAGCTCGAGCGCAAGAATATCGACACCGGCATGGGCCTTGAGCGCATCTCGATGATTCTGCAGAACGCGCCAACCATGTACGAGACTGATCTGCACCAGCCGATGATCCTTCGCGCGGCCGAAATCGCTGGCGTGACCTACGGCGCGGATCCAACCATCGACCGTTCTCTGCGCGTCATCAGCGACCACGTCCGTGGAGCCACATTTCTGATTATGGACGGCGTGCTGCCCGGCAACGAAGGACGGGGCTACGTGCTGCGTCGCATCCTTCGGCGCGCAGTCCGCCACGCCCGCGCGGTGGGTATAGAACGGCCGTTTCTCGTCACGATCGTCGATGTCGTCATCGACCGGTTCGGCGGCTATCACCCGGATATGATCACGCGGGCCGGCACGATCCGCCGTATCGTCGAGAACGAGGAGCAATCGTTTTCGAGAACGCTGGCTACAGGCATGGCCCGATTCGCCGAGCTCGTCGATGCACTCCGCGCTGCGGGCGGCTCGACTATCTCCGGCGAGGATGCTTTCCGGCTCTATGACACGTACGGGTTCCCCTACGAGCTGACCACCGAGCTGGCGGCCGACGTGGGTGTCGCCGTCGACGCCGAAGGCTTCGCGGCCGCGCTCGAGCAGT
>CALMXF010000062.1 GCA_937870985.1 uncultured Chloroflexota bacterium | reverse complement strand
GCCAGGCCGGCCGAGAGGGCCATCGCAAAACATGCCGCGTTGGCGGCCGCGATCAGCTCCTCCGGGCTGGTGCCCTCCTCGACCTCAGCGCGGTTCTTCCAGTTGACGCCGAGGCTCGAGATCGCGCCACTGCCGACGCTGTTGATCGTCCCCTTGCCATCAAACAGACCGCCAGCCCAGGTGACGTTCGCTGTCTTGGTGGTTCCTGCCATTGCTGTCCTCCTTCATTCAGTCGGCTTCCCGGTCGGACATCCGACGGGGAGGGTACCGGACTTCCCGGTGATCCGCAACGCAACAGTTGCGAAACTCGTGCCAACGACAACGTCCGCGGCAAGTGAAGGCCACGGACGTTCCGAATCCCAGTGGAACCAGATCGGCACGACGCGAGACGCGATGCCCGGAGATGTTCCGTCGCGGGCTGGGCGATCAGCATCAGCCAAGTCGCGACCACTAGCAGTCGCTGCGCGCTCGATCTCCAGACAGCGCGCTAACTGACGGGTCACCGACGTCGCCATCGCGCGACTGCGCGCCAGCCAACACGACGACACCCGCGGACGTCATTGTCCACGGGTGTCGTCGGTGGCGCCTGGCGCTCGCACTAGCGTCGCGACGCGGCGCCGCGTTGTCCCCGGCTGGCCGTAATGTCTGAGGCGATGGTTGGCTTGCCGTTTGGGACCCAGCCCTGGCCCAGACCATCCGAGAAATAGGCTTTGAGATCCGAGTGATCGACGGTCGCAAGCGGCGGCGTTTCAAAGTTCACGTATCCGTTGCCGTCTCCGGGTAGATACAGATTCTGCTCCAGCATGCGGATCTCGTCTCCGCTCAGTGCCTGGCTGGACTGCTTGTCTGTGTAGCCCGGCAGGTAGGTATTCGCGTCGATGAAGCGCTGGCGTCCCATTGAAACAATCGGGTCGGTCCGGGCGCCGATGACGCTGTTAGCCCCCACAAAGCGCTTCCAGTCGAGGGAGTAGTCTGTGGCCGGCGCGGCAGTACCGTCTGGCAGGTAGGTGTTCTGCTCGAGGAAGCGGATTGACTCGAATGTCATGGCGGTGTTACTGGGCATGCCAGCGATGGGCGCTGTCACTGCCGGCGCAACGAGGATCGGCTCGGTTGTGTCTGCGTTGCGACGCACAGCGATCAGGATGAGGCTGGCAAGGAGGATCCCGGTGACTACTGCTGCGAACCGGACGTGGCGGATGTCGACGTGCCGTTGCGGGTGGCTGGTCGTTGATTGCATCGTCTTGCCCCTTTCTGGCTCTCTTGCGATGCGGTTCCGTATCGATGTATTGAGAGTAGGCGGCAAGACACAGCGTGACATCGTGAGATTCACGTAATCACGAAGGCCATGATTGTGTATTGCGCGGTACGAAGGATTACGTACCGCGCACGTGGGAATCTGGTGGGCGCGTGGACGTGGTCGGCGCAATCAGGCATGCGTCAACCGTGTCCACGTCGGATCGCGGCGAGATGCTAGCGCTTGCGCCCTGTCGCGTAGATGAAGTGCGTTGCGGTCGTCCGGACATCGGCGTCGATGCCAACCTGGTCGAGCGCGGAGGTGAACGGACTCGGGTCGTCGTAGCGCTTGATGATCTGGTAGGTCTGGCCGCTATTGAGCCGGCGAGTCATGACTTCGGTTTCGGGCGGCGGCGGTGGTTGGTCGGACGATGACGATCGCTCTTCGCGCCGGCCGTCGATCATCGCGAACAGTCCGCCCGGCTTCAGCGCCGCGCCGATCTTCGCGAGAAACCGATCATAGGTCGCAGCCGGGACGTGCGAGAGAAAATAGCCGACGAAGATGCCGTCGTACTGCCGCTCGGGCGCCCAATCGAACAGATCGAGCTGGCGATACTCGACACGACCGATATGCCCTTCGGCCCGCATTCGAGTCGAATTGATGGCGATCATTTCCAGCGAGCCGTCCAGCACAGTCAACCGACGGACGCGCGGCGCTAGCCAGAGAGTCCAGATGCCGGTGCCGCCGGCCAGCTCGACGACATCGCCGCCCCAGGGCAATTCGGCGAATGCGGCACGGACTTCCCCCTGCTCTCCGAACCAGATGGCGTTCTCGGCCTCGCCGCGGTCATAGCGACCCTTGCGCAGCCACCACTCGTCGTACTCACCCGATCGCTCGTTGTAGTAGGTCTGCTGCTCGCGCAGGATCTCGTTCGACATCGTCCTCGTTGCTCCTCGTCAGCCGCGATCGCGACGGGCCATACTCTACGGTGGAGTCGCGCGGCGTCATCGCCGTGTGAGCACGCTACAGGGGGAGCGCGAGTGCGTCAACATATCGCCAACTGGTTTCCGCTGATCCGGCCATTCACGTTGACGGCCGGGGCCGTTCCGGTGCTGGTCGGCTCGGCGCTGGCTGCCTGGGAGGGCGTGTTCTTCGTGGACCGTTTCCTCGCCATGCTCGTCTGCTCGGTGCTGATCCAGGCCGCTACGAATATGCTCAACGAGTATGAGGATTTCCATCGTGGGCTGGACACGCACGAGTCGGTTGGCAATTCCGGCAGCATCGTCCTTGGCCATCTGACCGACAAGGCTGTCCTGCGCGGGGCGTTGGTGACGTTGGGGCTGGCGCTCCTGTCTGGACTCTACCTGGTTGTGACCGTCTCGCCCTGGCTACTCGCCGTCGGCGCGGCGGCAGTGCTGGGCGCGTTCCTCTACTCCGGCGGGCCGAAGGCGATCGCCTGGACACCGTTCGGCGAGGCGCAGGTGTTCGTGCTGATGGGTCTGCTGCTGGTTGGGCTTGGCTATTATGTTCAGATGGAGACGATCACCGGAGCTGTCATCGTCGCTGCGCTGCCAGTCTCGTTCCTCGTCGCGGCAATTCTGCTGGGCAACAATATTCGTGACATGGTCGGCGACGCGGCGAAAGGGCGACGGACGCTGGTCATCGTCGCCGGCCGGCGGGTGGGGATTGGCGTGCTAGCGGTGTTGCTTGGCGGCGCGTATGTCGTCATCGCCGTGGCCGTCGTCGCGCGCGTCGTGCCGTGGACAGCGCTCATCGCGTTGCTGTCGCTGCCACTGGCCCCGGGAATCATCCGCCGCTTTCAGTCGACGGCTGTGCCGGCGGCGCTCCACCCGGCGGTCAAAGGGATCGCCCGGTTGCACCTCGTCCTCGGAACCCTCTACGCCGCTGGCATCGCCCTGGCGATCCTCCGGTAGCTAAAGAGCAGGAGAAACCCCGCTGATGCCGACGCCCACGCACCATCCGTCCCACGTCCCGCCTCTCGAGGACAAGGCGATCTATGTCCAGTCGATGTTCGCCCGGATTGCCGGCCGCTACGATCTGTTGAACGACCTGATGACGGCCGGACGGCATCGCTACTGGAAACGGGTGGCGGCCCGCGCAGCCGAGCCGGCCGGCGCAGTTGCGCTCGATCTCGGGGCTGGCACC
>CALMXF010000061.1 GCA_937870985.1 uncultured Chloroflexota bacterium | reverse complement strand
CGTCCGCTTCGCGCCGAGCCCGACCGGCGACCTGCACGTCGGCGGTCTGCGCTCGGCGCTATTCACCTGGCTGTTCGCCCGCAAGCACGGTGGCGACTTCATCCTGCGCATCGAGGACACCGATCGGCGGCGTTACAAGGAAGAGAGCGTCGGGACCATCATTGGCGCGCTGCGCTGGGTCGGGCTCGATTGGGATGAAGGGCCAGAAGTCGGTGGGGAGTACGGCCCGTACTTCCAGAGCGAGCGTCTGTCGCTCTACCAGCAGCATGCTCGCGCGCTGGTAGAGGCCGGCCTGGCGTACGAATGCTTCTGCTCGCCGGAGCGGCTCGACACACTGCGCGCCGAGCAGGTCGCTCGCAAAGTGCCGCCGGGCTACGACCGCCACTGCCGAAACCTGACCGACGAAGAGCGGGCGGCGAAGCACGCCGAGGGGATAACTCCGGTGATCCGCTTCAAGATCCCGCTGGAGGGCACGACGATCGTCCGCGACGAGCTGCGCGGCGAGATCAGCTACGAGAACCGGCTGCTCGAGGACGCAGTGCTGCTGAAGTCGGACGGCTTCCCGACCTACCACCTCGGCGTCGTGGTCGACGACCATCTGATGGAGATCAGCCACGTGATGCGCGGCGAGGAGTGGATTCCCTCCTTCCCGTTGCACGTGCTGATCTACGCGGCGTTTGGCTGGGACCTGCCAGCCTTCTACCACCTGCCGGTGATCCTCAGCCCGGAGGGCGGCAAGCTCTCCAAGCGCCACGGCGCGGCCGGCGCGCTACAGTACAAGCAGGAGGGCTATCTGCCGGAGGCGCTCCGCAACTATCTGGCGCTCCAGGGGTGGTCGTATGACGATCGCGAGGAGTTCTTCCCGACGCTGGACGATCTGGTCCAGAAGTTCTCGATGGAACGCGTCAGCTCCAGCCCCTCAAAGTACAACTTCGAGAAAGTGCTCTGGTTCAACCAGCAGTACATCAACCACATCGTCGAGCTGGATGACCTGACCCGCCGCACGCTGCCGTGGCTGCGGGAGGCCGGTCTTGTCGGCGACGTTGCCGAGGGCACGCCGGAGTACGCGCGCGTCCACGACGCGGTCGGGCTGATCAAGGACAAGATGCGGCTGCTCAGTGAAGCGCCGGACCTGCTGCGCTTCTTCTTCGCCGCGCCGGACGATTACGCCGCGGAGCTGCTGGTTCCGAAGAAGACCGAGCCGGCCCAGATCGCCGCGGCGCTGCCCCGCGTGCGCGAGATCATCGGTGAGACAGGTGTCGAGGACGAAGCTGGGCTGGAAGCGCGGCTACGGGCGGTGGGAGACGAGCTCGGGCTGAAGGCCGGCCAACTGTTCATGCCGATCCGCGTCGCCATCAGTGGCCGGACCGTCTCGCCGGGCCTGTTCGGCACACTGCGTGTCCTCGGCCAGGATCGAGCATTGGAGCGTCTGGACGCCGCGATCGACAAGCTGGGGGCGACCGCCTCGGCATGAGCCTGCCGGGTCGATAGCGCGCCGCCCACTTGTCATCCTGAACCGCAGTGAAGGATCTCCTCTGCGTTCGACTGTATCGAATATCGGGGGAGATTCTTCGCGCGCACGCTCAGAATGACAACGGGCGGGGGATGCTGCCACCCTGCCAGCTTGTCATCCTGAACCACAGTGAAGGATCTCCTCTGCGTTCGACTGTATCGAATATCGGGGGAGATTCTTCGCGCGCACGCTCAGAATGACAACGGGCGGGGGATGCTGCCACCCTGCCAGCTTGTCATCCTGAACCGCAGTGAAGGATCTCTCACCCGTTCGATGCCAGTCCAACGCAGGAGAGATCTTTCGCGTGCGCGCTCAAGATGACAAAGAACCGGCAGGCTGCCGATCGGACAGTCTGACGTTGACAGCCCACCGAGCCGCAGCGAAGGATCTCCCCATCGTTCGTAACGGACAGGCGAGGAGACCCTTCGACTGCGCAGGCGCCATCACGTCTACCCGAAGCGATCCGGCGAGAACGGCGCGAGCAGCGGATCTGTCTGGCCGTCGACGATCTGACGGGTGACGAGCGTCGCCAGCAATGGCCCGAGCGTGACGCCGGAGTGTGTGACTACCTCAGCATAGCCAGGGAGCACGCTGACAAGGCCGGCGCTCGTCCGGCCATCGGCCGGGATCGGCCGCGTG
>CALMXF010000060.1 GCA_937870985.1 uncultured Chloroflexota bacterium | reverse complement strand
CCCGCCGCCGAACGCCAGCAACGGCATCTGCCGGCCCAGCCCGCCGAGATGATCCAGTCGCACCTCTCCCGTCGCCTCGGTTACCGCGCCAGCAGTCAGAAACAGCGCGCTCTTGATCAGCGCGTGAACCAGGACGTAGACCGCCGCCGCCGCGACCTCGCCAAGGCCGAGCAGGACCACAACGTATCCGTATTGCCCAATCGTTGAGTAGGCCAGTAGACGCTTGAGCTCGGGCTGGGCGAGCGCCATGACACCGCCAACCGCCATCGAGGAGAACCCGACGACCACCAGCGCATCGAGCAGTCTCGGGCTCAGCGCGAGCAGCGGATGCATCCGGCCAAGGAGGAAGACGCCGGCCGCGACCATCGCCGCCGAATGGAGATAGGCCGAGACCGGCGTCGGCGCAGCCATCGCGCGCGGCAACCAGAAGTGAAACGGCGCCTGGGCACTCTTGGCCAACGCCGCGATCGCGATCAGCGCCCCGGCGATGGTCACCGTTCTCCCGGCCTGCGCCTTAGCCAGAATTTCCGGCGCCGACGCCGTCCCCAGATCGTTCAGCAACAGCGCACTGGCAGCTATCAGAAAGATGGCGCTGATGATCGTGACCAACAGCGCGGTCAGCGCGGCGCGGCGAGAGTCGGATCGTTGGTGGTCAAAGCCGATCAGGTAGTACGACGTGATCGCCGTCAGGTCCCAGAAGATCACGATCAGGATCAGATCCTGGGCCATAACCAGGCCGATCATCGCCGTCATGAACAGGAGGATCAGCGAAAAGAACCGCGCTCCGCGCTCGGGCCCTGAATGGGTGTGCTTCAGGTGTCGCGGGATATAGCCAGCCGCGAAGATCAGGACAAGCAGGCCGACCCCGGTCGCCAGCAGCGAGTACATCTTCGCGAGACCATCGGTCGCGAGATTGAGCCGGAGACCCCACTGAGGCGCCCAGACATAATCCACGGACGCGCCCGTCCGCATCATCAGCGTGGCGACGACGGCCAGCGCAGCGGTTGTGATGGCAAGTGGCGCGGCTGATCTGGGCCAGCGTGCGCCCGATCCCGTTACCAGGCCGGTCCCGACTGCGCTGATCAACAGCGGCATCAGGATCCGGAGCGCGTCTGGCACTCGTGTCTCCCCACCTGTCCAGAATGGCATCGTCGTCTGATTGAGCGATCGATGGGATGGTCGCGCGATCGCCAGATTCTCGGACACACTCGCGACAATCGATCATCGGAAGTATAACCACCAACGTCGTCTGGTAGCCCCGACAGTATCCCCAGCTCCGGCACGTGGACGAGCCATCAGGTGTCGCACAGATCCCGGCAAGGGGCGCCGTTCGCGGCAGCGCGCCTGTAATCAGACGCGACAGCCAGGCGCTATGACGGCTTTGTCACCTCATTTGCGCCGACCCAGCGTTCGTTGGCTTCCTCCCTGTTGGCCCAGCGGAAGAAGACGACCATCAACGCCGCCAGATACAGCGTGCCGGTGCCGATCCACATGATCAGGCCGCCGGCCTGCTGATCGGCAAGAACCGACAGACCAAGCGCCCGCGTCGCGTGCGCATACTCCGGATAGAGCGGCGTCTCCGACATCGTGATCATGGCGCCGACGATCTGCCCGGGGATCGTCTGGAAGAAGAGATAGACGACCTGCATGATCGGCGCGAGCTGTCCGTATTCACGGCCCGGCGCCATGATCGGCCACCAGACGAGAAACGCTGACGCGATGAACCAGACGTGCTCGGCAATATGAACCGGCTGATAGCGCAGCGTCAGGTCGTAGAACACCGGCGCGTGCGAGACCGCGAACGGGATCTGAAACAGCGCAAACGCAAGGATCGGGTGTGTCAATGTGCGCCACACCCGCCAGACCCGCTTCCGTCGGACCAGAGGCGCATACATCCAGACCGGTATGCCGGCATAGAACAGCACCGGCACGACGATCGTGATCAACAGGTGCTGGATCATATGCGCAGTGAGCAGGTAATCGTCGGCTAACACGCCGAGAGGGGAGACCAGGGCGATCAGCAGGGCCGCCATCGCTGAATAGAACGAAACGATACGCCGGACGCCGGCTGGCTCCGAGTCGGGAAACCAGCGCGTGCGGCGCGGACCAACAGCCCGATAGTAGAAGAAGCCAGCGATGTAGACGCCGAGGATAACGCCGGGGTCGAAGGACCAGGTCCAGATCGAGAATGGGGCCGTCGTGGCGAATATGGGAAGAACCATGAATGTAACCATCACCTTGGGGCCGGCCCGGGGAGCAGATGCTCTACTGAGGCCGGCCATTTGCGGCTGGGAAGCGCGACGGGGAGAAGCCAGGCTCTCCCCGCCAGATCATCGTCGCTACCCGAGGCGATCGAACAGTGCCAGGAGCGCCACGAGAATGGATATTGCTGCCGCGAGCCCGGCGCCGAAGATGAACGTGTACAGCCGGTTGTCGAACTTCAGGTGCATGTAGTACCCGATGACGATCCCGAACTTCAACGCCGAGAGGACGAGCAGGACGTAAACCAGCATGCTCCCGATATCGAGGTAATAGGTTGCCACCTCGAGCGCGGTGATGATCGTCAGGATCGCGGCGATCTTCGCATACGTCTGCCAGGTCGGATGCTCGTGGGCGGGACTCCCGGCTTGTTCTTGTGGAACCGATGACATCGACTCTCAACTCCATCCTGGCCGTGGGCATCCCGCCGGCCGTTTCCAGCCTAATACGGCAGCAGGTAGACGACCGTGAAGATGATGATCCAGACAATATCGACAAAGTGCCAGTAGAGGCCGGCAATCTCGACGTTCAGTGAGCTGGATTTCGTGACCAGCCCTTTCTTGAACGACCCATAGAAGAGCGACAGCAACCAGATAACGCCCAGCGCAACGTGGGTGCCGTGGATACCGGTCAGCACGAAAAACGACGAACCGAACAGATTGGTGCTGATGCCCAGACCGGCGTGCTTGAACTCGGTGAATTCATAAATCTGGCCGCCGAGGAAGATCAGACCCAGTAGCGCCGTCGTCACAACCCAGACCCGGAACAGGTGGATCTTGCCCCGCTGGATCGCCGAGAGCGCCAGCACCATCGCCAGCGAGCTCATCAGCAGGACGAAGCTGGACAGTGACGTGAATGGGATGTTCAGAATGTCCCCGGGGTACGGCCCGACAACACTCCGGTTGCGCGAGACCATGTATCCGGCGATGAGCGCGCCGAAGAACATGCAGTCGGAGGCGAGAAAGGCCCACATCCCGAGCTTCCGGTTGTCGAGACCGGTTGTTGTTGGATGGTCCAGAACGTGATCAGCCATCGTTGCTGTTTCCTGCCCTCTTCAATCCGACTACTTCGCCGAGCGCGTTGCGGGCGCGGCAGCAACCGGTTCGTCATGCGATGTGCCATCACCAACTGCCGGCTGAAGGATCCAGCCAAAGACACCGATGAAGGCGATCGCGGCGCCAAGGACGATAACCACCGGGTTGATCAACAGTCCCAGGAACCCGATAGTAATACCGACCGCCAGGATCAGTGGATAGATCGACGCATTCGGCATATGGAACCCTGTCTCGGCGGGCTCATCGACCGGGTAGATGTTATGCATCCGCTCAGCATCCGTCGACTGCCCATGCTCTCCGGTGCCGTAGACATCGGGGTACTTCTCGGTCCATAGCGGAACGCGCGTCAACACCGTCGGGATATGGGCGAAGTTGTAGAACGGCGGCGGTGACGGGATCGACCACTCCAGCGTATCGGAGTCCCACGGATCGGCGGGGGCCTTCTCTCCGGTCGCCAGGCTCAGCAGCATATTCACCGTAAAGAGGATGAAGCCGAACACCAGAACGAACAGGCCCAGCGAGATAAACAGGTTCCATCCGCCCCAGCCGGTGCTCTCATCGTAGGTATAGATACGCCGCGGCATGCCCTCGAGGCCCACCCAGTGCATCGGCATGAAGACGAGGTTGAAGCCAACGAACATGAAGAAGAAGTGCGCCTTGGCCAGGCCTTCATGAAACATCTTGCCCGCCATCTTCGGGAACCAGTAGTACATCGCGCCCATCAGCCCGAACAGCGAGCCGCCGAACAGCACATAGTGGAAGTGCGCGACGACGAAATAGGAGTCCTGCTGCTGCGCGTCGACCGGCGGCGAGGCGTGCATGACGCCGGAAAGGCCGCCGATGATGAACATCGAGATCATGCCGATCATAAAGAGCATCGGCGACTTGAGGCTCAGGTGGCCGCCCCACATCGTGAAGGTCCAGTTGAAGATCTTCACACCAGTCGGCAGCGCAATCAGCATCGTCGTCAGACCGAACACCGAGGTGGGGACGGGCCCCATGCCAACGGTGAACATGTGGTGCGCCCAGACGCTGAATCCCAGGACGGCAATCGCTATGCCGGAGAAGATGACTGCCGAATAGCCAAACAGCGGCTTGCGCGAGAATACTGGCACGATCTCCGACACGATGCCAAAGGCCGGCAAGATCAGGATATACACCTCCGGGTGCCCGAACACCCAGAAGAGGTGTTGCCAGAGCAACGGGCTTCCTCCCGCTTCGGGAACGAAGAAGTTCGTGCTGAAGAAGCGGTCGAACATCAGAAAGGTGACACCAACCGTCAGCGCCGGGAAGGCCATGACGATCAGAACCGCAGTGATCAGCGTCATCCAGACGAACGGCGGCATCCGCATCAGAGTCATGCCCGGCGCGCGCATGTTGATGATCGTGACGATCATGTTGAACGAGGTCGCCAGCGATGACAGCCCGAGGATCTGAACCCCGAGAACCCACCAGTCAACGTTATGACCCGGAGAGAAGGCGCTGGATGTCAGGTTGGCATAGGAGAACCAGCCTGCGTTCGGCGCCCCGCCGGTGAACCAGCCGAGGTTGATGACGATCGAGCCGAACAGCAACACCCACCAGGAGAACGCGTTCAGCCGCGGGAAGGCGACGTCGCGCGCGCCGATCATCAGCGGCACCAGGTAGTTGAAGAACGCTGCCGACATCGGCATCAGCGCGAGGAAGATCATCGTCGTGCCGTGCATGGTGAACAGCTGGTTGAAGGTATCGGCCGAGACAAAGCTATTGCTCGGCTTCGCCAGCTGGACACGCAGCAGCGACGCCTCGATACCGCCGACGAACAGATAAAAGATCGACAAGAACAGATACATGATGCCGATGCGCTTGTGATCGACTGTCGTAATCCACGACCAGAGCCCCGTCGGCTCAGTGAGGGTCGTTTCGTGCACCGCCCCGACCTGAGAGGGGCGAGCGATCGCCCGCATTGCCATTGATATAACCCCTCGCTAGGTTCTACCCCTACCGCGCGACTATGCCTCGGCCCGCGTTATTGGCCGAGCGACTTGATATACGCGATGAGCTCCTGAATGTCCGCGTCGGTGACACGGCCCTCGAACGACGGCATGATCGGCTGGAAGCCCCCGACGACCTGCGCGTTTGGCTGCAGGATCGACTCCTTGATGTAGGCATCGTCAGCCGTCACCGAAGAGCCATCACTCAGCTTGACGCTGTGGTCGTAGAGTCCCTTCCAGGTCGGTCCAACGCTGGCAGTGCCATCCACAGAGTGGCAACCGGTGCAGCCAAGGCTCTGGGCCAGTTGCTGCCCCCCGCCGCCTGCGGTCGGATTCTTCTGCTCGTTGACCCAGGCATCGAAGTCAGCCTGCGTCTGAGCCTCGACCGTGAAGCGCATGAGCGCGTGGCCGAGACCACAGAACTCCGCACACTGCCCATGGTAGGTGCCGGCCTCAGCGGCCTCCAGCCACATCCGATTCGTTCGGCCGGGGATCAGGTCGGTCTTGCCGGCCAACTGCGGCACCCAGAACGAATGGATGACATCGTTGGACTGCAGGCTAATGTCGACGATTGTCCCGGTCGGGATGTGCATTGCGTTGGTGGTCTTGACTCCAAGCTCGGGATAGGAAAACTCGAAGTAGAACTGGTGGCCGATCACGTCGACCTTGAGCGGCGCCCCCTGATCGGTCGGCGGTTCGGCGAGATCCGCAATGATCTGCAGCGTGGGGATGGCGATAAAGACAAGAACCACGGCAGGAATGATGGTCCAGATGATCTCGAGCTTCGTGTTGCCGTGCACCGGCACAGGCCGCCCATGCGCTGTGCGCGGGGCTCGTCGGAAGCGGATGATCGTGTAGACCAGCAACCCCTCGACGAGGACGAAGACGATCGCAGCACCGATCCAGATCAGCCCGTAGACGTCCCAGATCCGGTCTGCTGCCTCGCCCTTCCTGATGAGAGTCGACTGCGGCGCGCTGCCACAGGCAGTGATCGCCAGAGTCAGCAGTGTCAGTGTAATGATGAGCAACGTCCGCGACAGATAGCCACGATGGCCTCCGCCCGGCCGTCGACCCTGAAGGCGACGAACCATTCCCCCACAAACCTTTCCCCGCGACGACGAACCCCCAGGAGATATGATGCAGGACTGTGTCAGACTGCCCAGTCTAGCATAGATGCCGGCTTCACTCGCCCACCGAACCCCAACCTTAGTACGGTCGACGAACCTGGCGCCTTCTGCAGGGAGATACTGGGTACTCCGCTGCGCCTAGCATAACCGACAAGCGGCAGATGCTCAACACCCCGACGATGAAACCATCCGAAAGTATGGGATCACCTCGCGGCCGAGCGATTCGACGGCCGCCAGAGGATCCGGCCCCAGCGGTGGCCCGAAGCTGAGATGGCGAGCGCCCATCGTCACCAATCCCTCCAGCCGCGGGATAAGGTCAGCCGGCGTGCCAACGACGCCGATGCGCAGCATTCGCTCGTTCACCAGCGCCCGCGCGCCCTCGGGATCTCGGTCGGTCATCAGTGCCCGCTCGATCGGCCGGAAGTCATCCTGGCGAACGCCGAGGCGATCCCAGATCAATGGGCTGAGCGCGTGTCCGTAGTAGGCAATCTTGTCGCGTAACACACGCTCGGCGGCCTCGCGATCGTCCGACACCGAACACCAGATGCAGGCCACAAGATCGAACGCGGCAAGGTCCCGGCCGGCCTGCGCGGCGCCATCGCGGATCAGTGGCTCGACCGTCTCGTAGTGCTCTGGCGGGAAGAGCAGCGGAAGCACGCCATCGGCCAGCTCTCCCGCCAACTGCAGCATTCGTGGGCTGAGCGCCGCCAGATAGATCGGGATGCGCCGCGCGCCCCGGCGATCGCCGAACCGCAGATATGCCTCTGGCGTCCATCCAGGCGCTGGCTCGCCGTCGAGGACAGCGCGAAGCTGACGTAACGCGTCGCGGGTTGTCGCCAGCGGCCGATCTCGCTCGACGCCGATCCACTTAAGGAACTCCTCCGCGCCAGCGCCGATTCCGAGGTTGAAACGGCCGCCGCTCAGCTCGTCGAGCGTCGCCGCAGCCATCGCGATCTCGGCCGGGTGCATCGAGTAGGGATTCAGGATGCAGGTTCCGATCTCGATCCGCTCAGTTGCCTGCGCCACAGCGGCCAGCACGACCGGCGCGGAGCGGAGGAACAGATCGTTGCTGACCCAGAGTTGGTCGAACCCCGCCCGCTCGGCGGCGCGCGCCAAGGTGACATACTCGTGGATCGGCAGATCGTTGTTCAGCCGCAGTGAGAAGCGCACGCCTAGGCCTCGGACGACCGGATGATGGCCTCGGCCTCCATCTCGACCAGGTACTTATCGCCCACGAGTCGGCTGATCTCGACCAATGTATTCGCCGGCCGAGCAGTTGCGAAGTATCGCCCGTGAACGCGGCCGATCGCCTCCCAGTCATCGACGTTTGTCACGTAAATGCGGGTGCGCACGACATCGTCCAGGCTCGCTCCGGCCGAGATAAGCGCTCGCTCGATCTTACGGATAATGTGGTCCATCTGAGCCGCCGGGTCACCCACACCAACGACGTTTCCCTCATCATCGGTCGCAGTGGTGCCGGAGACGTGCACAAACGGCCCGACTCGCACCGCCCGTGAATATCCAACACGCTCCTCCCAGACCGTCCCCGACGAAAACTGCTGTCGATCCATCTGCATCGTTCACTCCGCTCATATCCCCTGTGCCATCGGCCATCAGTATCCCACGCGCCCCACCACGCTATGCCTGCGGTGCTCGAAACAGCCATGATGACACGTTCGGAGACGGTGCTATGATCGGAAGCAGGCGCACACCGGCTCGCAATCCATCGTCGATGGAAGGAGCATCATCCATGAAGGGACGCAATCGGCAGGGCCGCGAAACCCGCAAGGTGAAGAAAGAGAAACCCGCCCCGAAGCCCAATGCGCATGTCGAGCACATCCCCGGCAAGGCGATCACCCAGCCGCAAACGAAGCACTGAGGACTGGGCGAGCCCTCATTCGCGGACTGGAGGACACGCCGCCCTCCCTCAGAGTTGGGGGAAGGCGGTGAACCCGACCTGATGGCCGGTGGGATGGCGCACGCCGCTATTCTTCGCGGACAAGATGGACCGACCGAAAGCGCTTCTTGCCCACGCGCAGGACGAGGACATCGTCGAGACCACTGGCCGGCATGTCCACATTCTCGACGCGCTCGCCGTTGACGCTCAGGCCGCCCTGCGTCGCCAGTCGGCGCACCTCGTTGCGTGATGTCGCCAGGCCGGCAGCGATAACAACCTCGGCAAGCGTAGTATTCGCAGTTGCTCGGAATTTGACTAAGATCCCCAGATCCTCTTCGGCAGTGATCGTACCTGAGTCCGCAAAGAATAAGGTTCGTGTTTGGGCAACTGCTGCCTCGGCGGCGTCAGTACCATGGGTTAGCGCCGTCGCCTCCCAGGCTAGCACCCGCTTCGCCTCGCGGAGGGCTTGGCCCGACACGGAGGTCAGGTCGACGATACGATCCTCCGGCAGAAAGGTGAACATGCGTAGGAATCGGGCGACATCGTCGTCGGTCGTATTGATCCAGAACTGGTAGTAATCGAACGGGCTGAGCATGTTGGCGTCCAGCCACATCGCGCCGCTGACCGACTTGCCCATCTTGCGCCCGTCGCTGGTCGTGATCAGAGGCACGACGAGGCCATAGGCTTTGCCGCCGTCGGCGCGCCGGATCAGGTCCACCCCGGCGGTGATGTTGCCCCATTGGTCGGAACCGCCGGTCTGGAGGATACAGCCGTGCTCTCGGAAGAGATGCAGGTAGTCGTAGGACTGCAGCACCCGGTAGTTGAACTCGATGAAGCTGAGGCCGGTCGTCTCCAGCCGCTGGCGGTAGGTCTCGGCGGCCAGCATCTCATTCACCGAGAAGTGCCGGCCGATATCGCGGAGAAATGGGATCAGTTGCAGCTTGAGCAGCCAGTCGGCGTTATTGATCAGCAACGCTGGCGGATTGTCGCCAAAGCGGGCGCCCTCGAAGTCCAGGTAGCGATCGAACTGCGCCCTGATCCCGACGAGGTTGGCCTCGATCGCCTCGATCGTCAGCATCTGGCGCATCTCATCCTTGCCGGACGGATCGCCGATCATCGTCGTGCCGCCGCCGGCCAGCGCAATCGGCCGATGGCCGAACTGTTGGAGGCTGGAGATCATCATGATCGAGACGAGGTTGCCGGCGTGCAGGCTGCGAGCGGTCGCGTCGTAGCCGTTGTAGAGCGTGACGACTCCAGATTCAAACGCCTCGCGGAGGCCAGCCTCGTCGGTCACGTCCTGCACGAACCCGCGCTTGCGCAGGTAGTCAATCGGGTTGACCCCCGCTTTGCGTGCTAGCTCCGGCGCCCGCTCCATTGTCGTCGTCATGCTCGTCGCTCCACCTGCCCAGCCTGCCACCCACGCGGCCACGCCCGCGCGGTCGATCTTCTAAGGATAGAGGATGTATGGTCGCGGTGTCGCAGACGGCGTTCGGGGCCGGCGGGCCGGCCCCGGACGCGTGAGGATCGCTCAGGCAGCGCTCGAAACAACCGCTCGAGGCTGCGCTTCCTCCGCGACAGCGGGTTCGCGCCAGCCCCGCCAGGCAGCGTACCCGAGCGCCCCAGCGCCGACCGTTGCAGCGACGGTCGCGATCAACCCGCCGATCCAGGGGATCAGACCGATGATGCCGAATGTCAGCACGCCGAGCACCGCGCTCAGATACGGTCGCTCCGGTCGCTGACTCCAGCCAAACCGGCGCGCCAGCCAGTTGCCAATTGCTGTCGCCGCGACCAGGTAGCCGAGGAACCACAGCGTTGGCAACAGGAAGATCAGCACTCCGAGCCCGAGGGGAATGCCAACGATTGTCAGCAGTAGAGAAACAGCCAGGATCGGCAGACCGATGAATAGAATCGCCGCCCAGCCGATCGACCCAGCCGGCTTCTGGCCGAGCAACCCGGACGCGCGTTCCAGTTGACGCCCGCCAACCGCCGCGAAGATCAGGCCGGCGACGACGAGTACCATCGTCATGCCGATCCAGAAGACGATGCTGAAGAGCGCGGCGTCCCAGTAGCTGAAGCCCTCTATTCGGTCGATCGAGCCGGTGACGACCGCGCCGTCCTCACGAACGACCTCGCCACGCCAGAGGCTGATATCGCCCGTTTGCGAGCCAGCCAGCAGGTGGAGCGTTCCACGAGCGACGACCACGTCGCCATTGACGACGCCAGAGACCCAGGCATCGCCATCAATGACAACCAGCGCCTCGGTCACCGTTCCGTCGATCCGCGCATCGTCGCTAATGACGACGACCGTGTCGGCGCGCTGGCCGGCATCAATTGTGATCGGCCGATTGACCTGCAGGATGAAATCGCCCACATCGTTGCCATCGGCAGCGAACACAACCGACGGAATGAGTGCGATCAGCAACACGACGAGCAACAACGACAGGCGTGAGATGAGCTTCACGTTGCGCTCCTTTCGACACGTTCGACCCACAGCGCGCGAACCGGGCTGGCTCGCGTCGCGCGAATATTGTGTGCCCTTTCACCTGAGAAAGGCATAACATCCTGGGCGCCAGCGTGTCATTTGCGTAACAGAATGGCCAGGCTCCGGCCTGTGGCAATCGACGCGAAGCATCGCATCCGCTCGCGCCAGCGACGTTGCCACGATCTCCCGCGCGACCCGGAGGCGGACCCGGTGTGTTGCGAGTTGCGGCGCCAGCCGGGATGGTTCAGTCTGGCTCGTCGCCGGTGAGCGCGGGGATGATGAACACAACGCGAAGCCCGCCGTCCTCGGGGCGTTCGATCCAGATCCGCCCTCCGTGGGCCTCGACAACGACCCGGGCGAGATAGAGGCCCAGGCCCATTCCCGGCGCGTTCGATCGCCGAGCGCTTGCGGCGCGATGAAACCGCTCGAAGACGAGGGGCAGATCGTCCTCGTCGATTCCGGGGCCGTAGTCGCGCACAGCGAACTCGACCCATTCGCCGCGCGCCCGCGCCAGCACCTCGATCGGCAGTCCGGCCGGGGTGTATTTCACCGCGTTGTGGATCAGGTTGCGCAGCACCTGGTCGATCCAGTCGGGATCGGCGTCGAGCATCAGGCCCGGCTCGCTCGATGTAGAGAATGCGCGATCTTCGGCAAGCTGCCGCTCCGCGTCGACCGAATGCTGAACCAGCGAGCGGACAAGAGTCGGCTCCGTTTCGAGGGGGTGCCGGCCGGCACGGATATTCGAAAGCTGAACCATGTTCTCGATCAGGCTCGCCAGCCGGCGACTCTCCGAGGCGATGTCGCTGAGGAAGGCGTGCCGGCTCTCCGCGTCGAGCGCGCTCCAGTCGCGCAGCAGCATCGTCGCGCCGCCCTGGATCGTCGTCAACGGCGTGCGGAGCTCGTGGGAAACCAGCGAAAGGAAGTCATCCTTGAGCTGTTCGGCGTCCTTGATCTGGCTGATGTCCTGGAACACGACGACGGCGCCGCTCACCATTCCGGTCGAATCCCGCAGCGGAGTGCTGTTAACCAGGATCGTGATCTCGTCACCGTTCGGGCGCAGCAACCGGAGCTCATGGCGCGCAACGGTTTCTCCATCGAGGAGTGAACGAACCATCGGGATGCCGTAGCGCTCGACGGGCGTGCCATCGGCGTCGAACCGCGGGTTACGCGAGAGAAACTCGTCCACCGAAATCGGCGTCGTGATCGCCCACCCCAACAGCTCGGATGCCTGGGAGTTAGCCATCGTCACCTCCTCCTCCGGCCCTGGCTCGAGGAGGAGAATCGCCTCCGGCAACTGGTCGATGATCGTGCGCAATCGTTCCTGCTGAAGCTCGATCGCCGAATACAGCCGCGCGTTCTCGATCGCGACGGCGGCGTGACGCGCGAGCAGCTCGACGAGGCGGGCATCCTCGTCGGTAAACTCGCCGCCAAAGCGCTTCTCGGTCAGATACAGATTTCCAAGCACGTGGCCGCGGGCAACAATTGGCACTCCCAGAAAGCTGCGCATCGGCGGATGATTCGGGGGAAATCCGACCGACGCCGGGTGCGTGGACAGATCGACCAGTCGAATCGTGCGCGGTTCGGCAAGGAGCAACCCGAGGATACCGCGCCCTCGCGGCGGATGCCCGATTCGGCCCTCCTCGGCCTCGGTCATTCCCGATGTCAAGAACGACGTCAGCTCGCCGTCGGGGCCGGGGATGC
>CALMXF010000059.1 GCA_937870985.1 uncultured Chloroflexota bacterium | reverse complement strand
CAGATCGAATACGACCAGCTTCGCCTGCCCGGAGACCGGGAGCTGAAGGCTGATCCCCCTCGCTGTGTCGGGGGGGGAGCCACTCCAGCAAGCGCTCGTTATCCACCTTTGCGCCGCCGAAGGAGAACATCATCCCGCGTGCCGCGCTTCGGCCCTGCAGATGGCCGATCGACTGCTTCGCCTTACCGATGATCGGCTCGGCCCCCGAGATCGCGACCTCGACCGGCTTGGCCGCCTCGATCCGCCGCGCCATCTCAGCGCCGTAGGTCGGCAGGTAGCCCTCATTCGCCACCATCGCCCGAACCACGAAGGCATCGTCGGCGATCTTCTCGACCGCAACGTCGCCGATCGCGATGATCGGCGTCATCGCCGCCTGGCGGACAGTGAAGGCGGCATTGCGCTCGCATTCGTCCGGCAGGAACTCGGCCGGCGCGTTCTGGCGAATCTCCTTCGTCTTCCAGCCGCCGATCTCGATCGCGCCGAGTTGCGGGTGCTCGTGCGCTTTCCAGGGCACGAAGCAGCGTCCACCGAGATGCTCGTCATTGAAGCGCAGCAGCTTCAGGCCATCGTCCTCGGTCTGCTCACGCATGCTGCGCATCGCATCGTTGGCCGGCCGCTCGATGCCGGCTCGGGATTGCAGATCCCACAGCTCGGTCGCGAAGGAGAAGACACCGAGGTGGTAGTAGGTCCACTCGATGAACCCGCCCGACTGGCTCCGCCGGCCGCTGTCATCTACCTCCTGGAAGGCGTCGAAGACGGACGCGCAGGGATACCCGGTGATCCCCTCACCGATGTCGCCGATCTTCTTGTAGGTGTCCACGTCGCGCGGCGGGAGCGTCTTGTCATCGACCGCGCACGGCGCGCGCAGGATCCCCCCGCCAGTCGTGTGGTAGTTCTGGATCATGACGATGTTGCGATGCGACTCGACGAACGTTGCGACAGCCCGCGTCTCCGGCTCGGACAGCGGGTGTGGCCCGCCACCGCGCTGCACCGGCGACCAGTTCGCCGGCCAGTTGCGGTTCTGATCCAGCCCCCATTTCGGACGCGCCAGCGTCACTGGCCCACGGACGTGGTTATTCAGAACGCCCTCGGTATAGAGGCGGTAGAACTCGCCAGTCAGCTCGTCGGGCCGGCGCTTGACCATCAGACGCGCGTCATGATCGGAGACGCGCCACTCGCCCTTCGGGTCTCTCACCCGCATCTGGAGAATCAGCCCGTTGCCGTCGATGTCCTCCGCCGTCAGGCCATCGTCCGGGTCGCCGCCTGGCCACTCGCGGACGGAGGAGCGAAGGGTGTACGGCGTCGTCAGATAGAGCTCAGCGCCGTCTGGCTGGACGCGCGGGGCGATATAGAACGTTCTTGTGTCGAGGAGCTCGGTGATATCGGCGTCATTCCCGTAGCCAGCGAGCAGCATCTCGATGGTATAGAGGGCGACATTACAGCCGGTGACCTCGCCGGCGTGGATGTTGGCGTCGATGTACATGGCAGGCTTGTCACCCGCCGCGCCGGTCTGCTGATTCGTGATCGTCAGCAGCCAGATGTCGCGTCCCTCGTGGGACTGGCCGATCGACTCGATCGTGGCCAGCGTCGGGTAGGTTTCTACCAGCCCCTTGAGCAGCCCCGTCATCTCGTCGAACGTATGGAAGCGCGAGACGTCGATCTGGCGCTCCTCTTTCCGTGCAGCCATTCATTTCCTCACATTCGTCAGGGTCGGTTACGTCATCCGCCGATTGTTCTCGGCCCGATGCCCGAAAGGGTAACCGGTTTCGTGATTCACGTCACGAGCCTCTTGAGGCACGCTGTCCCTGCGGCTTTGTCATCCCCATTGCCTCAGCCCTCATCTGTCACGCCCGGACAGTTGTTCCAGTCCGCTTCGTCGGCAAGTTGCGCCTTCCAGGCGCCGGCCGGGTCGAGATCGGCCGCGACAATAAGGTGTTGGCGTGCGTCCTCGCAACGGCCGAGATGGGCGGAGAGGAGCGCCAGGCACGCCTCGGCGAGGGCGCGATCGGGGAGGAGTCGGTACATTCGGGACGCGCGGTGGAGATCGATCTCGGCCGCGGCGATATCGCCCAACTGCAGCGCGATCAGGCCACGTTGAAGCGTCGGGCCGGCCCGGAAGCTGGCCTCCTCGGG
>CALMXF010000058.1 GCA_937870985.1 uncultured Chloroflexota bacterium | reverse complement strand
CAGCGCCGGACGCGACAGAGTGGACGTTCTTCCTCCGCGATGGCGTGCGCTGGCACGATGGGAAGCCATTCACCGCGCAGGATGTGAAGCTGACCTACGACCTGTTCATGAATCCCGAGAGCGGCTCGAACCAGACCTCCAGTCTGACATCGAAGATCGCCTCGGTCGATGTGATCGATGACTTCACCGTCGACTTCAAGCTGAAGCTCGGAGTCGTTGACGCGCCGATCGACCTCGGGGCCGCGTGGATCTTCGCGAATCACATCTGGAAGGACACCCCTCCGGCGAGCATCCAGCAGGATCCGGGCTCGACCGGGGCGGACCCGTCGCGCGTGGTTGGGACCGGGCCATTCAAGTTCAAGGAGTGGATCACCGGCGACCATGTCACGATGGTGCGCAACGACGACTTCTGGGATGGCAAGGTGGCGCTCGACGAGGTGATCTATAAGGTCGTCCCGGACTCGGCGTCGGGGATTCAGCAGCTGAAGACCGGTGAGGTTGATATCTTCGCTGGCGTCGATGGCTCGCAGGTTCCGGACTTCAAGAACACCGACGTGAATATCGCCGTCTACCCGCAGCTCAGCTTCATCTTCTATGCAACCAACCTGGACGAGACGAAGACGACCAAGTTCCAGGATGTGCAAGTGCGGCAGGCGCTGATGTACGCGCTCGACCGGGAGGCGATCGTCGAGAACATCTACTTCGGCTACGCCGAGGTGGCGGTCGGGACCATTCCGACGATGTCCTGGGCGGCAAACGCGAAGGGCATCAAGCCGGAACTGCGCTACGACTACGACGTGGATACGGCCAAGAAGCTGCTCGACGAGGCCGGCTGGGCGCCAGGCGCCGACGGCGTCCGGGCCAAGGACGGCCAGCGGTTGTCGTTCACGATGTACGGCATCGGCGGCAACAACATTCATATTCAGATGTTGCAGGCCATGCAGGAGTACTGGAAGGTTGTCGGCGTCGAGATGACGCCGCAGCCAGAACCGTTCCAGCAGCTGGTCTCGCGCATCACGGAGACGTTCGACTTCGAAACGTTCCTGGTCGGCTTTGGCTGGGACGCGACACCTGACCAGTCCGCGATGTGGGCCTGCGACTCGTACAAGGCCGGCTTCAACATGGTCAAGTACTGCAACCCGAAGGTGGACGATCTGCTGAAGAAGGCGGCGGCAGAGCCGGACCAGAAGAAGCGGATCGAGCTCTACACCGAGTTCCAGAATGCGCTTCTGGCTGACGTCCCGATGGGTGTGACGATCTTCAGCCAGGGCATCACCGGCGTGAACAAGCGCGTGCACAACTACTTCCCGAATCAGCAGAACACGCGGTTCAACGCTGAGACCTGGTGGGTCGAGAAGTAGACAACCGAACGACGGTAGTCCCGGGGGTGGTCGGCATTGGGCCGGCCACCCCTTTCTTTACGAGATCGACACCACTGAATCGCGCTAGTCCTGCTCTGCTGGCAGCTCCTGCCAGAGGAGCGCATTCTCGACGGCCTCGATGGCGTGGATGAGCTCCCAGACGACCTCGTTCTGACTACGAGTGAGGTCGTTGAGAATCACATGGCGCATATCGTCTCCGGCGTCCGCAAGCTGCATCGCGGAGGCGAGCGCCGGGACTGGGGGGATGCCCCGCGCCGGGTCCTGCCGGAAGCGGCCGTCGCGGGTGTAGCCGAGCGTCACGAGGATTCGTCCCACGTCGATCTGGAGATCGTTTGCAAAGGCGAGCAGCTCGGGATCATCACCGATCGAGTCGAACGACGTGTATAGCTCGTCAAGGGCGTCGTGGAGCGCTTCCAGCAGGTCAAACGTCGGCTCGAAGTCGAACATATTCCGGGCAGCAGCCTGATACCGGCCGACGGCAGCCGCAATCTCGTCCACTGTCGCGCAGTAGTCAAACGGCAGGATCGGCGCATTGACGGTGCGAAGGATGGCGGCGGCATAGACCCGCATGTCTCGCAAGAGGTTGTCGCGGTCGGCGATCCCGATCGTGTCGTCCTCGGTATGCCAGGCGATGTTGCCGCCGCAGCCGCCGACGGGGTAGTAGCCCTTCTCGGCGATGAGATCCTGCGGCATGGTCGAGGACAGCATGAAGTAGGTCGTGACGCCGAGGTTGTTGAACGAACAGTCGCCGGCGCGGAGAACATGGCTCTCGCCGGTCGACTCCTGACCGGTGACATCGCGGATAACGGCGCTGACGAAGTCGGCGGCCTCGCTCATCCAGGCGACGTTTTCGTAGACACTGGCCCAACGGCATCCGGGAGAATCGCAGTTCACGTGCGCGACGCAGTTCTGGAGGATGTCGTGCGCGAACTCCTGGGCATACCAGGTCGATCCGGCATACCGGCCGTGCGAGTGGCCGCTCCACCAGGCGACGCGGACCGAGCGATCGAGCTTGTCGCGGTGGCGCTGGAAGACACGAGCCAGCTCGAGCAGAGTGGCATCGCCGGTGGCGTTGTCGCCGACGCCGACATGCCACGAATCGAGATGGCCATGGAAGAGCAGGAAATCCTCGGTGGCAGCTCTCGCCTCGATTTCGGCGACGATGACGGGAATCTCGCGCCAGCCAGTATCGGTCTGGTTGGAAAAGGCGACGCGGACGGGACCTTTGCGAAGCTGGTCGATGAGCTCCTCGCCATCGGGTCGGTTGATCGTCATGATCGGGACGGGCGGAGTTCGATCGAGCGAGGTGAGATCGGGAGAGCCCCAGGCCGTAGTCGTAATTCCTTCGTGGATGCGATGGCCGGGATTGATGAAGAGAGCTGCGACTGCGCCGGATTCCGCGAGGTCAAACCCGCGCGCGGCGATACCGAGCCCCTCGGTCATCACGATCTTCCCCCGCAGGTCCTGGCCGGCGGCGGTGCGCTGGTCGGAGAACAGCTCGGTGATCCCGGCCGCCTGATTGCCGGGCACGTAGACGAGCTCGGCCTCGATCTCTCGTCCGTCGGTCGTTGGCGAAAACGCAGGAGTCTTGACGACGTATTCAGCGCCCGGGTCGCCAACCACGCGGAGTGTGGCCGGCCCGGGCAGACTGATGAGGCAGGTCGGATGGTAGACGACGTGCTCGATACCCCAGCTCGCCAGCTTATCGGTGATGTATTCGACAGCCTCGGCTTCTTCGTCTGAGCCGGACAGCCGGGTGAGCTGGCTGAAGCGCTCGATCAGTGCCCAGGGCTCATCCAGAGAGATATCGTCGAGGATGGCCGCCTCGGTGGCGGGGTCACTCCAGGCTCGATTCATGTGCCGCTCCTCGTCTTCTCGTCAGCGGTCGGTCGCGAACGCATTGTAGGGCATCAGCGGCGCCTCGCTGCTGAGACCGTGACGCTGGAGGAAACCGTGGACGGCGGCGTTCCAGGCGAGAGGGTCCTCGCGGGCTGCCCCATGGTGAGCATTCGGGAGGATAACGAACTCACTGCCGGGGATCATCTTGTGCCACTCGTAGGAGCCGGTGATGGTCTGTTGCGGCTCGTTGCCGCCAACCAGCACGAGGACAGGAACCGACAATGCGGCAAGCTCGGCAGCCCGCGGGCGAACGTCCCAGACGCGCATCGCGCGGAGCATCCGGGTCGCGTCGGCCGGCGTGCGGCCAACCGGGGCGGGCATCGTGGCGAACAGGCGACCAAGGTCGGAGTCGCTGAAGCCCGGCCGCTGGGTTGGCGGACCTTCGGATTGCCAGGGGAACGAACGAGGCTGACTGACGATCGGCCGGTCGCCGGATTCGACGATATCGATCTGTTCGTCCAGCCAGTCTCGTGACAGTTCGTCGAGCCAGGGGACAGTGTGACCGATGACAAGGGCGAGCGAGCGGTCGGGGAAATCCAACCCGAACTGGCAGGCGATGACGCCACCGAGCGACGCGCCAGCGACGATTGCGCGGTCGATATCAAGGCCATCCAGCAGGCCAAGAAGATCCGCAGCGAAGTCGGCGGCACGCCACTCGCCGTCGGGCGATCCGGAGCGGCCTGTGCCACGCCGGTCGAAGGTGATGACACGATAGAACTGCGAGAAGTAGGCGACCTGAAACGGCATCCAGGCTTGATGATGATGGGCCTGCAGCACGAGCGGCAGGCCCTCGCCGAGATCCTCGTAGTAGAGCTCAACGCCGTTCGCTGTGAGGCGTGGCATCAGTCGTTTCCCGGAGCCGCGCCGGAACCGAGATACCGCTCGAACCAGCCAACGAGGCGCTGGAGCAGATCGAGCTCGAACGCACGTTCGTGAAACGCGTGGCCCTGACGTGGGTAGGAGACCATGTCGGCCGGGACTCCGGCTGCCTTGAGCGCCGAGTAGAACTCCGTCGCCTGGGTGACCGGCACACGAACGTCTGCCTGGCCATGGACCATGAGTGTCGGCGTCGTGGCGTTGCGGATGTACCGGATCGGCGAACGATCCCAGGAACGGTCCGGATCAGTATTGACCTCGCCGAGGTTCCACTCGTTGAACGGGCGAATGTCGGTCGTGCCGATCTTGGAGACCCAGTTGGTGGGCGCAGCGCCGGCTACAGCGGCCTTGAAGCGATCGGTATGACCAACGGCCCAGGCGG
Source organism: uncultured Chloroflexota bacterium (assembly GCA_937870985.1). Classification (GTDB taxonomy): domain Bacteria; phylum Chloroflexota; class Chloroflexia; order Thermomicrobiales; family CFX8; genus JAMLIA01. The sequence continues at coordinate 4,365 of CALMXF010000058.1, read as the reverse complement.
TCATGAACCCACCGAATGACCAGCCGCAAATGCCGAGCCTGTCCGGATCGGCAACACCGCGCTCGATCAGCAGATCGACACCAGTCATAATGTCGTCGAAGTCGCCGCCGCCGAAATCGTAGCGGTTTGCGCCGGTGAACTGGCCACCCCGACCGGTGCTGCCGCGAGGGTTCGGCAGGAAGACTGCGTACCCGGCCGCGGCGAGAATCTGGCCCCAGTCATGCCAGGTGCCGTGGAACCAGTTGCCCCATTGCCAGGACGGGCCGCCGTGGATGGCGGCAACGAGCGGCAACGGTCCACCCGGGTGGCCGGGAGGAAGCATCAGCCAGCCGTGGACGACGGTGCCATCGGTCGCGTTCCAGCGCAGCGGTTCCATGTCCGCCATGCTGACGCCTCGCACCTGCGGGTTGAGGTCGGTAAGGCGCCGCGCGGCGCCCCCAAGGGGACCCGAGTAGACATTCGCAGGATGATCGGGGAACGCGCCAACAACCGCGATACGGCCGGCGCGGATATCCCAACCGGCCCGTGGGTCCACCCATGCGCCGTCAAGCTCGGAACCGAGATTGATCTGCTCCCACTCGGCGCCGTAAGGGTCGGTGCGATCGATTCGGGTATGTTGGGTTTCGACAGAATGGACGAGCAGGTCGTCGCCGTCAAAGGCGACTACAGTCGGAGTCATGCCGCGGTCGTCGAGGACGGCCAGATTGCCGGAGATGACATCAACGACAAACACGTTCGTCGGGTCGATGTCAGGCGCGCGTGAGCCGACGACGGCGATCGCGCGGCCATCTGCCGACCAGACCGGGACACCGGGAAAGCCACTGAGACGCAACAGCTCGCGCTGGTCAGCGCCATCAAGGGCGGTGGTGACCAGGAGGACATTGTCCCAGGTAGCCGAGAGGTCCTCGGTGTCGGACACGAGCGCAGCAATCGTCGATCCGTCCGGCGAAATAGCAAATGCCCAGACGTGACCATCGCGAGGGCCGATGAGTGCGGGCGGGCCGCCGGTCACAGCGACGGCGGCGAGGCCGTGCGGCCTCCAGACCTCGCTCTCGACACGGTACTCGCGCTCGGGATCTTTCAGGCCGGCCAACGCTCTCCGGCGAGCGGTGAAGAGGATCGATCGGCCGTCCGGGGCGAAGGCCGGCTGAGTCACGCCCCCGTCGAGCCTGGTCAGACAGAGCGCCTCACCTCCGCGGGCAGGAATGACATGGATCTGCTGCCGGCCACGCTCGACCCGGTCGGACAGAAAGGCGACGCTGGCGCCATCCGGCGACCAGCATGGCGCAGTGTTGTTGCAATCGCTCCCGGTCAGCGCGCTGGGAAGTCCCGTGCCATCGGACGGGACGACGAAGATCGTCGAGGTGCGATCCTTCTGGTGGTGGCCGATCGGCTCGGTGCGGAACAGAACCTGCTGGCCGTCTGGAGAGAGTCGGATGTCGAACGGAACACGAAGATCGACGGCCATCTCGGGGGTATACCGGTTGGGCACAGTGCGTCCTTTCAGGGTGTGACTCGTGACAGGCAGAAATATGGTTAGAGGGTGTCCTCACGCTCCGCGGACTGGAGCTCGTCGACAATGGTGCGCAGGTCTGTTGCGCGAACGTGCATGCGAACGAGCGGCTCGCCTTCGTGATCGAAGAAGAGCACATCGACATGATCATCTGCGTCAACCAGCTCGGAACCGTTGTAGTCGATCTCGACGGTGAGCATCGGGACTGTGCCGGCGAGGTCGGCCTCGCGTTCACCGGGCTTGGTGTTTGCCGCCGCATACCCCCAGTGATCGACGAGATCGACGAGAGCGCCACGCTCATTGGGCGCGACGCCAAGGTAGATCGATAGATCGATTCGGCCATCACTCAGATGCAGATAGAGGCCATCCTGGGCGCGCTCGATAGCCACATCGCCGGGGAACCAGACGTCATAGATGATCAGCGGCCTCGGCGCGTCGTCCTCGTCTTCGCCTTCAGCATTCTCCGCGTCGCCGTGGACGATCTGCTGCATCAGAGAGTAATGTGCGAGGCCATAGAGATAGAGCGTCTCGGAGACCTTGGGACGCAGCTCAGGATCGATCACGTCGCCGAGCACGTCCCCGACAAGGCGCTCAAGAGCCCGGAGCATGCGGTCGAACTCATCGACGCCGCGGAGCTCTCGGTCGACAAATGCACTGGCATATCCGTATGCGGTTGCGAGATCCTCGTAGATACGGTCGGTGGAATTCTCGGATAGGAACTCGCGGATATCGTCGAACAGATCGTCCTCGCCGCCGTGGTGACTCGACCGATCGCCGTGTGCGGACATCCGGACGCTCCTGTCTGCGCTGCGCGCTCGATCGTGCCGCATCGGCACCGGCCAATTGCGGCGTACCATACCAGAGGCGGGAACGGCGCGATAGACAGGTTGTGTCGACCGACGCTCCGAAGCATGTGCGCAGCCCGCGCAACCTGGGACAGGGGGATTTCGGTAGTGATGGATCAGCGGGACGCGCCATTCATCGAGGCACTTCAACGATATGCCGGGACTGCAGCCGTGCCATTCTCAACACCGGGCCATAAGCGCGGAGCCGGCGCCCCGTCGACCCTGCGACAACTGCTTCCCGACGCGCTCGCTTGCGACATCCCGCACGGCGGCGGAGTGGACACGACCCACCTGTCGAAAGGGCTGTTGCGGGAGGCGGAGAAGCTGGCGGCTGCGGCGTATGGAGGCGACGAGGCGCGATTCCTGGTGAACGGGAGCACGACTGGCAACCTCGCGATGCTGATGGCTGCGGCGCAGGATGGCGAGACCGTGCTGGTCAGCAGAATGCTGCACAAATCGCTGATGGCCGGCCTGATATATAGCGGCGCTCGACCGGTCTTTCTGACGCCCGAGATCGAGACGGCACGGAATCTGCCGCTGGCTATCACTCCGGGACGTATCGCTGACGCGCTGGCGAGCCACCCCGACGCGAAGGCCGTCGTGCTCGCGAGTCCGTCATACGTCGGGGTGAGCTGCGACCTGGCTGAGATCGCCCGCGTCTGCCACGAGGCCGGCAAGCCGCTGCTGGTGGACGAAGCCTGGGGGCCACACTTCCACTTTCACCCGGCGCTGCCCTTGTCGGCGATGCAGGCCGGCGCGGACGCGGGGGTATCGAGCACTCACAAGATGCTGGCAGCGCTCACGCAGGGCTCGACGCTGGTCATGCGCCACGGACGGGTCGATGTCGAGCGGATGAGCACGATCGTGGACATGGCGCAAACGACAAGCCCGTCGGCCCTGATCTATGCCTCGCTCGACGCGAGCCGACGACAGATGGCGCTGGACGGAGAGTGGCTTCTCGGGCGGACGATCGAGCTGGCTAACGACCTGCGCGATCGGTTGGGAGCGCTTTCGGGATTAGCGGTTATCGGACCGGAGATCATTGGAGGCCATCCGGGTGTTCAGCTGGACCCGACTCGCGTCGTGGTGGATGTGCATCAACTAGGCTGGACCGGCTACGAGGCGGAGGATTATCTCCGCGACGAGCACGGGGTCTATGTCGAGATGAGCGACCTGCTGAGCGTGATGCTGCTGGTTACGATCGGAGACAGCGCAGAGTCAATCGGGCGGGCAGCCCGGGGGTTTTCGATGCTGGCAGCGCGCCCGCGCCCGGCAAGGCACTCCACCGCCGCGCGCTCTGTCGGGGAGCTGCTGTTCGCCGGCGTCGCGGAGCTGACTCCCCGTGAGGCGTTCATGGGGCAAACCCGCGCGGTGGCGATCCCGGAGGCGCACGGGGAGATCAGCGCCGAGGCAATCACACCGTACCCGCCGGGCATCCCCATTGTCGCGCCAGGCGAACGGATATCCGCAGCGACGATCGACTATCTTCGCGTCGGGATCGCCGAGGGCATGTACATTTCCGGAATGGCGGATTCGACGTTCGAGACTGTGCGAGTGGTGAAGTGACGAGCGCGGGTGATTGTGTGCGCCAGGCTGGGCAGTCGACGTCATGGCCGGATGCGTAACGTGCGAGGAAAAGGGACGATGTCGAAGATCGAGGCGGTGCTGTTCGATATGGATGGGGTGCTGATCGACTCGGAGCCGGTCCACTTCCAGATGATGGTCGAAACATTGGACGCACACGGGCTGCCGACGCCGAACGACGCCGAGTGGGAGGAATTCCTCGTTGGCCGGCCCGACCGCGACGGACTGACCGACTGGTTGCTGGGTCACCGCATCGACGCCGACATCGGAGCGTTGATGGCCGACAAGCTGGAGCGAATGACGGCGTGTTTCGAGGAGCTGGTGGCGCCGTGTGATGACGGGCAGTGGCTCGCGCGCGAGCTCGCTCGACGGGGGGTGCCACTCGCGGTCGTCACAGGCGCGCGCCGGGCAGAGCTGGACATC
>CALMXF010000057.1 GCA_937870985.1 uncultured Chloroflexota bacterium | reverse complement strand
TCTGCCGCTTCTGCTCGCGTTCCTGCATGCGCCGCACCAATCCGGCTAACGCGCCGTGCAGATATGCGATGGTGTCGTAGTCGCCCTGGTGTGCCGCGTCGAACAGCGTCCCGCGCAACCCGTCAGCCCACCGCAGTCCTTCGCGCAATTGTTCGCTTGCGATCTCTCCCGGCGTCGGCTTCCTCGTCATGGCTTCACCCTCGCGTCCAATGTCACCCAATGCCACAGGCACTCTCGGTCGTGGAAGTGGTAGTGCCTGCGCTGCACGTGCTTCCGTTTGGCACCGCGCTCGCTCACCCTGAGGTGCGCCGTCGTCTCCTCGATCAGGTTCCCGCAGCCATCACACGTTATGGTGCTGATCTTTGTCATCATTTTTGGCGCCCCCTCTCGTGCTGCGTCCAGCGCTCGCCGATCTCTTGCCGAGAGCGTCGTCGGGTCGCGGATCAGGCCGGCCTTCATCATCTGCACTTTCTCCGCCAGCCGTCGAATCTCCGCACGCACTGCGTACTCCGCCTGCGACTCTGCATGCCTGCCTGCGGCAAGCGCGCTCAGTAGCAAGTGCCGGTTCGTCGCTTCGTCGCGAATGTCCACGTGCTCTTCGTGTGTCAGCCCGTCGTGGATGCCGACACAGCCGCAGCCCGTCGTCATGCGTCACACTCCTGTCATCGTCGTCTGGCGCGGCTGGGCGAGCGCTTGCCCGGCGACCTCCGCCCACGTGATGTCCGGCGCATCTCTCCGCGTGTGCGACATGGAGCCGAGATAGATGCCACGCGGCGTGACCGAGTACTGGTACGCATCATTATCGCCATACGCTGGGCCAGAGCCGCCGATGTGCTTCCCGGTGGCGTAGTCCGCCATGATGTGCACGAGCACGAGCGAGACGGCGCTGATGACCCCTTGACTCTCGGCTCGCCTCCGCGCGATATCCGCCCACATGGCGAGCACGATCTCGCGTTCTGTCATGCTTCACCTTCCTCCGGTAGTAGTTGCGCGATCAGCACGCGCTCCAGGAGATCGTCGGCTGCGGTTGGCACATGACACTCCCGTAGCACGCCACAGACACCGCAGAGCCGAGGCTGCCACATCCGACCGTCATCCCCGAGGTACGACTCATCGACTGTGATCCAGTCGTGATCGTCGCGTCCTTCGAGCCGGCCAATGGCCAGACACAGCACCTCCCGGACTCTGTCCGGGAGCCTGTCTTCGTAGCGCAACGACGCCCGCGCCGTGTCCGCCACGTCCAGCACCGCCTCGGCGTCGGCAATCTTCAGCATCACGTATCGCCTGTCCAAGCGGTTCTGGCATTTCCGTACATCATCCCGCAGCCGTTCCATCACGTCAGTCATGCGTCACACTCCCTCAGCGCCTTCACGGCGTCGCGATAGAGATGATCCAGCCGCGCCCATCCACCCACCCACCCCTGTAGATGAGTCGTGCCGGCACGGGATGGGTCATACTTTGCCAAGTAGTCATTCATCGCGCTCCAGGTGTCCGCCAGATCGCACAGCAGCCGGAGCGTGTGGCAGTCCACCTCGCACGTGTCGCCGGTCACGTAGCTATCCCCGATGGCAGCCCGCGCCGCCGCGATTCTGTCAGTCATGCCAGTCGTCCTCTCCCTGCCAGAAGATGCGCCAGGAATGCCCAGAGAGTATCCGCGTCTTGTTCCGACCGCACTATCGCAATAAGGTCAACTCTCGCCCCCTCCTGCCGGGAGAGATACAGGCTCTTGCGGCCCGGCCAGCGCCCGATCTCCCATCCCTCGTGTCCGTTGCCGGACTTGATCGAGCAATCGCGCCATGTGCAGTCATCCACCGCAATTCCGTCAGTCATGCCCGTCGTCCTCTCCGCATCGCGGCTTCGATGTGCCGCCGATATACCGCGTCCTCCAGTGCTCGCGCCCACCGCCAGTGCGTCCGGCGGTACAGCGGCTCGGTCACCAGACCAGCCAGCGCCCACAATCGCTCAGTCATCGTTTCGCCTCACTCTCCGCTATCGCCTGGATCACAGCGTCGGCGATAGCCCATGCGCCCGGCAGGTCGCGATACCGGTTGCCGTCCTCGCTCGGCACCCACGACACGTCCATGGCTCGCTTGATGGCAGCCATCATCGTGTCACGATGCCGTTCGATACTGGCCAGCCTCATCGGCTCAGGGTAGCCGCCAATCGCGACCCAGCGGCCCGACCAGCCGGTCGTTGTCTCGTTGACGAGCCAGACGCCGGGCGTTGGGAGAGACTCACGTTCGCGCTCCAGCTCCCGTTCGGCCCTGTCAGCGCGCCGTGTTTCGTCTGCCAGCCGCAGGATGAGGTCTTCGTACTCGGAGCGGGGTAGTTTCATGCCACACCTCGCCCCTTGCTGCGTGGCGCGTCGTGAATCCGGGTAGCGTCTTCGATAGCGAATAGTCCGTGGCGGTTACCCACGCGCCATGCATAAACCACACAGCCAGGATGCGAGCCGACGTAGGCCCGCGCGGCGTCCTCGCCGCCCGCCCCGTTCCATTCGACGATCTTTGGGTTGCCCTCAGCGTCGCGGATTTTTAGATCGAATAGATTAGTCATGCTGCCCGCTCCTCTCGTTTAGCCAGCCGCGCGTAGCGGTTCGCGCAGGCGCTCAATGGCCGGCCTAACTGCTCCCCGATCTCTCGCCAGACGTGCCCGTCGTCACGCATCGCCAGTAGCCGGGCATCATCCTCGGCTGGCCACGTCCGCTGAGTCACCCCGGTCTTCGGCTTCTGGCTCGGCGGGACGAACGCCTCGACGTCCGACTCGCGGATGAGCCAGTTGCCGTTCCGGACGGCCGGAAGCAGCCCTTTGTGTATCCAGTCGTTGACCGAGGCGTCCGTCGTATACAGCCGCCACGCCACCTGCCCCGGCGTCAGAAACCGCACGCCGTCACGGATCTCGATAGCCCACTCCCGCAGATGCTGGTCAGGAATGCGCTCCGGGTTGAACAGGTGCCAGTGCGCCGGGCTTTCGATGAACGCCCAGACATCCTCCTCGGTCACCTGCCACTGCCGATGCATGCCCCGCGCTGGCCCCTGTCTGCCGCGGAGCCAGCCATTGGTGATCCATCGCACGATGGTCTTTGCGCAGCCAACACCCAGCATCTCCGCAACCCGCAGGGCGCTCATCAACCGGCGGCTCCGGGACGCCATGCCGCGCTTTTTCATCATGATCCTGATTGCCACTGGCGTGCGGCCCAGCCGCCGGGCGATCCTCTCGTCACTCCAGCCGTTATCAAGCATCGAGTCCAGGTCGTGAAGGTCTCGCGCAGTCCAGCGTGGTGGCCGCTGCCCACGGAGGCCCAGCGCCGCGGCCCGCCCGACGATGGATGG
>CALMXF010000056.1 GCA_937870985.1 uncultured Chloroflexota bacterium | reverse complement strand
CATTGAAGCGACGACATCCGGGTTGGACGACCCGCCAACCTTGACTTCATCGGCCCGCTCGCCGGCCAGCGCCAGGACGCGCGGCCCCCACCCTCCGAGCATCAACGGGATTCGTGGCCGCTGCACGTCGTAGCGCAGGCGCTGGCCAGGCTTCAGCTGGACATATCGTCCGTGATAGCCAGCATCATCACCGGCCAGGAGCCGCTCGACGACATCGATCGCCTCGCGAAGCATGACAACGGCGTCACCTTGCCGGACGCCGATATCCTCCAGCCACGCGCCACGGACGAGGCCGAGGTATGCGCGGCCTTCGCTGAGGAGATCGAGCGTCGCGATCTGGCCGGCCATCTCGACCGGGTGCAGGGTAAACGGATTGATCGCCGCCGGCCCCAGTGCGATTCGATCTGTCGCCTGCGCCGCGAGCGCCAGAGGGACGACGGGAGGCTGAAAAAGCAGATCCGCATAGATCGAGAGCATGTCGAAGCCAAGATCCTCGACCAGGACGGCGAGCGGCGCGTAGTCTGTCAGCGGTTTGTTGGACTGGAGCGCGATCGAGAGGGATCTGGCGTCGGTCATGTGAGATCGTCGGTGCGGAACGTCGATCGCGCGATTCGCTCGATCCGCATGATCAGGCGCTCGTCTACGTCCGGGCAGGCAACAAGGGTGTCGTATTCCAGCCAGTCGTCCGGGTCCAGAATGCGCTGCTTGGCTGGCAGAAGCGGCAAGACCGACTGAAGCGCGTAGAGGCAGAAATGCTTGCCGGCAGGGATTCGTACCTGACTGGATTCCGTCAGCTCGAAGTAGTCGCCCACCTCGAGTCCACACACCGAACGCCCCTCGATGCGCTCGACGGTGACGCGGAGGTCGTACAGCTCGAAGACATCGTCCTCATCAAACGGATTGGTAAACGAGTCGTCAGCGATCAACAAGTATCTCCCATCGCATGTCGTTGCTCGCGCCGCATTTTTCTCAGCCGCCCGAAAGGCAGAGCTGGCGGAAGCCCGTCCAGATTCACGAGCGTGTCGAGTGTGCCACAGGCCATGATCGGGGTGGTGGCGATGCTCCGCGCCATGTCGCGATCTGCTATGGTGCACGCACAGGAGGAGTAACGAACCACGATGCCACGCCATATTCTGACGATACTGGCCGTTACGGTCGTCTTTTTCATTCTCATCTGGCTTGGAGTCGTCGAGTTCGGCCAGACACCGGGGAAGGCGCTGCTGCTCAGCTTCGGCACACTCTTCCTCCTCGGAATCGGCATCACCTACAGCGCTTCGACCCTTCGGAAGGATCACACCGGGCGCGACTAGTCGCCGTTCGCCGGGAAGGATCCAGCGCGGTAGACCCGCCCCGGAAGCTCCTTACCGAGCTGGCCGGCGAGCCACTCGGCGCAGCCAATCAACGCATCGAGGTCAATGCCTGTCTCATACCCCATACCATGCAGCATGTAGACGAGATCCTCGGTAGCGATATTGCCAGTCGCTCGCGGAGCGAACGGGCAGCCGCCCGTGCCGCCGACCGACGCATCGAGCACACGAACGCCAGCCTCAACCGCGGCCAGCGCATTCGCGATGCCGGTCGTGCGTGTGTCGTGAAAATGACAACCGACGGTGACACCAAGCTGCTTGGCCCCTGCGACGAGCTCGCGCACCTGACGCGGAACGCCGACGCCGATCGTGTCACAGAGAACGATCTCGTCCGGCTCACCTTGTTGAATCTGAGCAATGACGTCAAGCACCCGAGCAGGGTCAATGACGCCCTCGAAGGGACAACCAAAGGCGGTGCTGAGCGGGATGACGAAGCGCTTGCCGTCCGCCTTTGCTCGCGCGGCAAGCTTGAGCGCCAGCGCGATGCAATCGGCAACGGTCGAGTTCTGGTTGCGGGCGGCAAAGGTGTCGCTGACGGCGAAGGTGTAGTGGACGGCGTCGACATTCGCGGCGATTGCGCGATCGTAGCCGCGCTCATTCAGCACCAGGCCGGCGTAGATCACGCCAGGCTGGCGATGGATCGCCGTCATCACATCCTCAGCCCCGGCCATCTGCGGCACCAGCTTCGGATGCACGAAGCTGGCCGCCTCCATACGCATGATGCCTGTTGCCGCCAGCCGGTCACACAGTTCAGCTCGCACAACCGGAGACAAGACAACAGGTTCATTCTGCAGGCCGTCTCGTGGCCCAACATCGACGATCGTAATCGCGGTCACAGCAATACTCCTTCGACGCAGTGCCTTCGGATCGGGCCCGGATATGCCCGATAGACGATACGGCGATCTGGGATCCCTGCCAATCCCGTAGCGCACGAGATCGCGCGGACGAGACGACCTCAACGCCAACGACGTATTGCTGTAAACACGTTGCTGTTTGCAAACCGTTGTTATCCCGCTCGCCGCACGAATCGGCGTACCGAATTCCTCTCATCATGGTTTATCATCAGCGTTCACAACTCCCGGGCGACCGAGAACGGCAGCCTGTCTGATGACCCGGTTTGGTTATGCCAATCGGGTCTTGACGCGATTTGAGAATGAAAGGCATAGCCTGGTGAATGCCCCGATCCACTCGACGAACTTGTCACTCAGAGGCGTCTGGCGTAGCACAAGGGTATGGGTCAAGGGCAAGGGCGCTGACGATTGGCTGGAAACAGTCGCAGTAATATTGCTCACGACCGCATCACTCATCACCGCATGGAACGGCTATCAGGCGGCACGATGGGGCGGTGAGCAGGCAAAGGCGTTCTCGAAGGCATCGTCGGCCCGAGTGCGCGCGAGCGACGCGCTGACCACAGCGCAACTCGAGATGATGATCGACATCCAGGTGTTCAACGACTACGCTGCGGCCTATACACAGAACAATCAGCAGATGATGGACTTCCTGGAACACCAGTTCTCGGATCGGCTGCGGCCGGCGGTCGATGCATGGGTGGCGCTGGATCCGCTGAAGAACCCGAACGCGCCACCGAATCCGCTGGCGATGCCGGAATATATCCCGACCTCACTTGACCGAGCCCATCAACTCGAGGCGCAGGCTGATGAAATCTTTGTCCGTGGCCTGATGGCGAGCGCGCAAAGTGACATTTATGTGCTCAACACCGTCTACCTGGCGACCGCGCTCTTCTTCGCAGGCATCAGTGCCAAGATCTCCGGCCGGCCGGCTCGCGCGCTCGTCATTTCCATCGGCGCGGCGATGTTACTCTACGGCGGCTACCACATATTCATGTATCCAACGATCTGAGCCGGTCGCTGGCGCGACGCGTGCTACGCTACAGTGAGTCTATGTCACTCGACAGTTGGGAACGGATGGAGGGGCTGCGATGCGGGTCGAAACGGGGCTGGGCGACCGCCCGTGGGATGAAGTAGCGCGGCAGGCGAGGCTCGCGGAAGAAATGGGCTTCGACGGGATCGGGGCCCCGGAGCTCAAGCGCGACCCGTTTCTCACTGTGGCCGTCGCTGCGCGCGAGACGAAGACAATCCGACTGGAGACATCCGTCGCCATTGCCTTCCCACGCTCCCCGATGGTCGTTGCCTACGAGTCGTTCAACCTGCAAGAAATGAGCGGCGGCCGGTTCGTGCTCGGACTGGGGACGCAGGTCAAGGGCCACATCGAGCGCCGCTTTTCGACGACATGGGATTCGCCGGGCCCGCGGCTGCGCGACTACGTCCAGTCACTACGCGCGATCTGGGACACCTGGCAGAGTGGCACGCCGCTGCGTCACGACGGCCCGTTCTACCAGTTCAGCCTGATGACGCCGGAGTTCTCGCCGCCGCCACTGGCAACCGCGTTGCCGAAGGTGCAGATCGCGGCGGTGAATGCCTACAACATCCGCCTGGCCGGCGAGCTCTGCGATGGGTTGAGCGTCCACCCGTTCTCGACCGCCGAGTACACGCGCGATGTGATCTGGCCGAACGTGATGGCCGGCGCGGCGAAGTCTGGCCGCTCGCTCGACGACTTTGAGCTCTCGGGCACCGGGTTCATCGCCACCGGGCCGGACGCTGCGGCAGTCGCGAAAGCACGCGAGGACGCCCGCTACCGTATCGCGTTCTACGCATCCACTCGAACCTACCTGCCGGTGCTGGAGCATCACGGCTGGGAGGATCTCAATCCGAAGCTGCGCGACCTGATTGCCCAGAATCGCTGGGAAGACCTCCCGACGGTTGTGCCGGACGATGTGCTGGATACGTTCTGTGTCTCGGGAACCTGGGACACGATCGCGGATCGAGTCGACGCGCGCCTTTCTGGCCTGATCGATACGATCTCAGTTTCCGCGCCCGACGAGCGCGATCCGCGATTCGACGCGGCCCTGGCCGGATTCAAGCGAATTCCCGGCCGCCGCGACGACTGACGGCCGACGGCGTGTTCGCCGGGGATTACGTGCGCGGCGCAATCCCCGGCGGTAGACAGCCAATTGCTGCGAACACCACCCGGACGCCATCACGCAGCACCCAGAGACGTTCGAGCGAAGATGGAGGCCGGCGAGGGAATCGACTGTGGGCTGTTAGCCTATGTCGGTTGTGCGATGCAGGCTGGCGGCAGTCCCGGCAACTAGACGCCGATGCTCGGAGACAAAAGATACGCGCCGTGCTCTCGGCCAGCACACGGGCAAGACGCAGCCCCCGCGTCGTGCAATGACGCGGGGGCTGTTGGCAATTGACGTAATTACGCCGGCTTGAACTTCGGCAGGGTGATCTCGTCGTTGACATCTTCGTAGACGAGCTGGACCGGCATGCCGATCTTGACGTGCTCGGGGTCGGCCTCGACCTCGACGAGGTTGGACATCATCCGCACGCCCTCATCGAGATCAACCATCGCCACGACATAGGGAACCTCCTCGGCAAAGCCGGGTTGCCGCTGGTTCCAGACGATCGTGAAGGCGTGGAGCGTTCCCTTGCCGGAGACTGGCTCCCACGAGATGTTGTCCGTGAGCGAGTACGGGCTAAGCCCGCGCGGGTAAAAGAAGTACTTCCCCGTGTCGTTATCGCGCTGGATCTTCATTTCGTGCTGCTTGAGACTATCCCAGAACGGCTGGGTCACCGGATCGGGCGTCGGCAGCGGCTTCTTATAGTCGGCCATATCTGTTCTCCCTCAACAACGAGCGCCGCTAACCGCGGGCCAGAATCGCGGTGCCGGCCGACGACAGAACGCCGCCGGTTCCGTGGACAATGCCGAGCTTCGCGTCCTGAACCTGGCGCTGACCCTGATCGGCGTAGTCGTGACGCAGTTGGCGAACCGCTTCGATAACAGCGAACATGCCGTACATCCCGGTGTGGGTGTACGAGAGGCCACCACCGTTCGTGTTCAACGGGAATGCTCCACCCGGCGCGGTGCGCTGGTTGGAAACGAACGCGCCACCTTCGCCCTTCGCGCAGAAGCCGAGCTCCTCCAGCGACAGAAGGACTGTGTAGGTGAACGAGTCGTAGACCATCGCGATGTCGATCTCGTCGCGGCCGATGCCGGCCATCTCGAACGCTCGCTGGCCGGAGTGCTTTGCGGCGAAGCTGGTATAGCTGGGCATCTGCGAGATCATCGCGTGGTCGTGCCCCTCGCCGACGCCGAGCACGACGACCGGCGTCTGCTTCAACGACTTTGCTCGTTCGGCAGACGTCATGATGTACGCGCCACCGCCGTCGGTGACGAGGCAGCAATCCAGCAGGTTGAAGGGATAGGCGATCGGCCGCGAGTCGAGCACATCCTGGATCGTGATCGGATCCTGCATCATCGCCTTGGGGTTCATCATCGCCCACTTGCGCGTTGCGACGGCGATCTCGGCGAGGTTCTCGTGGGTCGTGCCATAGTCGTGCATATGGCGGGTGGCCGCCATTGCGTAGGCGCCGACCGGCTGCGGCAGACCATATGGCGCTTCGAACTGGCCCCGCAGCGACTGCGCCGAGGACGGGTAGGGCATCTGGCCAACACGCGATCGCCCGCTCTCGCCATGGGTCACCAGGGCTACCTCGCAACGGCCGGTCGCGATCGCAGCAGCGGCATGCGCGATGTGAATCACGAAGGACGAGCCGCCGACCGACGTTGAGTCGGTGACCTTCGGCTCGATCCCGAGATATTCGCCGAGCTCGAGTGTCGAAATGCCGGCAGTGAAGAGACCGTCGACATCATCCTTGGTCAGCCCGGCGTCGGCCAGCGCGTTACGCGCGGCTTCCGCATGCAGCAGGATCGCCGGCTTGTCCGGCAGCCTCCCCAGCTCATCCGATTCCGCCACTCCGACAATGGCGGTCTTCCCATTCAGACTGAACGCCACACCATCCTCCTTCAAATACCTCCCCCTCTCCCAATGCTGGGAGAGGGGGCAGCGGGGTGAGGGCCGTCCCCTACCCCCGCGCCTTCCACAGGTCCCGTGTCAGTTCTGCCTGGCCGGCATGCTCGGCCGCGTGGGTCGCCATCAGCATCAGCACCTGGTGGCCGGTGATCGTCCCACGGCGGGGATGCGCGTGGACGTGCTCCAGGTCTGCTGTGCCAAGCCCGCCAAGAATCTCCCGAACCTGAGGCTTCAGCACCGACCACTGTCGTTGAAGCTCGGCGGCGCTGTCCCCAGCCACGATGAACTCGGCGTCGCGGTCGCGGTGATCTGTCTGACCACCAAGGACCGCCAGCGTGTTCTGGCGAACGTTCCCCATCGTGTGGGTCGCCAACACGTAGATGCTATTCGTCTCGGGAGCATCCGGCTTCCAGTTGATGCCGGCCTCATCCAACCCATCGGCACAGGCCAGGATTCGCTCGACCATCTCGATGGTCTTGTCCGCAAAGTCCACAATCAAGACATGCTCGTCCATCGCTGCCCTCCCAGATTGCGCTGCGCGTCAGCGCTACCAGACGAGCTCGCCGTACGGCTCAAGTGTCGTCGTCCAGGCGCGCAGCCCCTCGGCGATCGTGACCCACTGGTCATCGGGCAGCGCGTTGATGTTGGTAGTGATGCCCGGCATGTTCGCCTGGCCGACAAACTCCGGCCCAAACGCCTGCGGGACGATTTCGGCCAACTCGTCCACCGTCCAGCGATGCTCGTTCTTGATTGTGCGAATGACCTTCGGCTGCGACATCAGCGCGACGTTGTATCCGAAGGAGCCGAAGACCTGTCCGTTGACGTGGCCGGCGGCTTCGCTGGCCAGGAAGCCGACCAGTGGCGCGACGTTGTCCGGGTCTCGTTCGGTGCCGATCGCCAACTCGCTGGGAAGCTTGCCGGTGTGGGCGACAGCCTCGACCGCCCGGGGAATCGAATCGATCATCCGGGTCGAGCCGCTGGGCAGAATCGCATTGGCGGTGACGCCATATCGGCTGAGTGACGCGGCTAAGACCAGCGTGAGCCCGATGATGCCGGCCTTCGCTGCCGCATAGTTTGGTTGGCCGGGTGCGCCGAAGGCGGAGTTCGACGACATGTTGATAATCCGCCCGCCGTCCCGGCGTTCGCGGAAGTGCACCGACGCCCATCGCGACGTGTTGAATGTGCCTTTCAGGTGGACTGCGATAACGGCATCCCACTCCTCGGGCGACATGTTGAAGATCATCCGGTCGCGCAGGATACCAGCGACGTTGACCAGGATGTCGAGCTTGCCAAAGGTGTCGATTGCCTGCTGGACCATGCCCTGGGCGGCTTCGTAGTCGGTCACCGAATCGGTATTGGCGACTGCGGCGCCGCCAGCGTCGATGATTTCCTTCACCGTCGTGGCAGCCGGCCCGGTGTCGACACCTTCGCCATCAAGCGACGCGCCGAGGTCGTTGACAACGACCGATGCGCCCTCCTCAGCCAGCAAGTGGGCGATACCCCGCCCGATACCCCGGCCAGCCCCGGTAACCAGCGCGACCTTCCCGTCGAGAACTCCCATGTCTCGTATCTCCCCTCTACCTATGACGCGCTCGGGCGTTCCTGGCGGCGGGCGTCATAGTAGAGCTGCCGCTCCCAGTAGGCGATGCTGTCGCTGAGCGACTTCCAGCTCGCCGGATCGAGCTGCTGCGCTGCCGAGCCGTTGATCATCCGGCCGCCAGCCTCGACCGGTGGTGGTGGAACAACCTCAGCGCCGATGGTCTTCGGGAACAGGTCGATCAGCTCCTGAACCGTCCAGCGACGGTCGGCCTGCAGCACGCCGGCGAGCTCCCAGTGCGAATAGAGGCCGACTGTGTAGCCGCCGACGCCGAAGAAGTGACCGTTGATGTTGTGCGCATCGTCGGTCGCAAGGTAAGTCACCATCGGCGCGACATTGGCGGGATCGCCTTCGCTACCAATTGCCAGCTCGCTCGGGAGCTTGCCGGTCTCCTCGCGCACCTTCTCTGCGCGCGGCGTCGAGTCGATCATTCGAGTCGCCGCGTACGGGAGGATCGCGTTGGAAGTAACACCGTAGCGATCGAGGCTGTTCGCCAATACCGCGGTCAGTCCGAGAATGCCGTACTTTGCGGCGGCGTAGTTGGGCTGGCCCGGGCTGCCCCATGCCGAGCTGGACGAGAAGTTGATGATCCGGCCACCCTCCCGCCGATCGCGGAAATGCGTCGAGGCATGCCGGCATGTGTTAAACGTGCCTCGCAGGTGGACGGCGACGACCGCGTCCCACTCTGCCTCGTCCATGTTGAAGATCATCCGATCGCGGAGGATGCCAGCGACATTGACGACGATATCGAGCTTGCCGAAGTGGTCGATCGCAGATTCGACCATCGCGCCGACCGCATCGTAATCGGTGATCGAGTCGGTGTTGGCGAGACCCTTGCCGCCAGCCGCCTCGATCTCATTCACCACCTGCTGGGCGACGGACACATCGGCGCCCTCGCCGGCCAGGCCGGTGCCAAGATCGTTGACGACGACCGCTGCCCCTTCCTGGGCCATCAACAGAGCAATCCCACGTCCGATCCCTCGCCCGGCGCCAGTGACCAGCGCGACCTTGCCATCAAGCCTGCCCATTAATCCCTCCTTGGCGTTTCGCGGCGGGCCGTTGCGGTTCACCATTCGATGTGGCGGAACCTCACCGTCCGCTCCTCCCGATCCCAGATGGCGAACTGTCCGATCTGCAGCGCGCCCGGGTTAAACAGGTATCGACGCTCGCGAACGATCGAGACGACCCCGCGTCCTATGTCGAGGAGGCCGCGCTCATCCCGAGCCTGGCGAAAGTGCGTGTGCCCGGTGAACGTCAGCCGGGCAGCCGGGTCATCCCCATGATCCTGGTGATGACCGCCAAACATCCGCGCAACCGGGTCGACCGAGCCCCAGCGCTGAACCTCATGAGTCAACCGGATGTCGCCGATCCGGACCTCCTCCTCGAGCGCGGTCAAGAGCGCGATCGTCTCCGGCTTGAGATCGACCTCGCCGGCCGCCGCTGCCAGCGCAACCTCACGCTCGTGATTCCCATACACACCGATCACCTGCCAGCTCTTCAGCAGATCGATCGTGGCGTCCGCTTGCTCCGCCCGGTCGAACAGATCACCCAGCAGGACGATCGTTTCGACCTCCTCGCGCGCGCAGACATCAAGCGCCAGCCCTAGCACACGCGTCGCCCCGTGGATATCGGAGAGAACACCGACTCGTTTGCCGAAGCTCAAGATGCCCCGTTCTGCTTCCCGCCGGAAGCTGCTCCATCCGACGGCACGATCAGGCAATCGACGACACAGGCGCCCTGCCCCTCGTCGAAGACGAGCAGCGGATTGATGTCAATCTCGGCCACCTCGTGGCGCAGATCCAGGCACAGCCGAGAGAATCGTTCGATGATCCCGGCAACGGTGTCAAGATCGGCCGGCGCTGCGCCGCGTGCTCCTTCCAGGATCGCACGTCCCCGCAGTTGGCCGAGCATCTCCCGACCCTCGTCTGCCGTCAGCGGCGGCGCGCCGAGCACAACGTCCTTCAGGATCTCGACGAAGATGCCGCCGAGACCGACTGCGACCGCCGGGCCGAACGTGGGATCCTGGGTCATGCCGAGGATCACCTCGCGCCCGCCCTGAACCATTTGCTGGACCAGCACTCCGGTGATTCGCGCGTTCGCGTTATATGCGCCTGCCGACGCGATAATTCTGGCGTACCCTTCGCGAACTGCGGCATCATCTGCGACGCCCAGCAACACGCCGCCGGCCTCTGTCTTGTGGGCAATGTCTGGTGACTCGATCTTCAGCACAACCGGATAGCCGATCTGCCCTGCTGCGGCAACCGCCTCATCGGCGCTGACCGCCAGCCGCTCACCGGTAACCGGGATCCCGTACAGCGCAAGTAGCTGCTTCGCCTCACGCTCCACCAGTGGATGGCCGCCGGCCGCGCGAACGATCGCTCGGGCCTGCTCTGCGACGACAGAGTCACCGGTAGCTGCCGGCTTTGCGGTGGCCCGTCGGCGCTGGAAGTCGGCGTACCAGTTGAGCGACCGTATCGCGCGCAGGCCGTTCTCGGCGCCCTGGAGGAACGGTATGCCGTCCCAGGTTTCTGTTGGCTCGACCGGCGGCTCATCCGCGCGGAAACCTTCCTGCATCTTCCCGGTGACAAGCGACAGAATCAGGAAGACCTTGTCCGGGTAACGATCGGGGATTCCCTTCATCACCCGGCCGACCGGGCTGTCGAGGTCGATCTTGCTCGGGTATGCCTGACCATAGACGACGGTGCTGATATTGGGATCCTCGGCCATCGCCTGAAGGACCCCGCCCATGATCTCCGGCTGTTGGGCGACCTGCCCGGTTGTATCGAGTGGGTTGCCGACGGTGCCATAGGGCGGGATGATGTCGTGGAGCCTTTCGGCTGTATCCGGCGCAAGCTCGGGCAGGTTGATCCCGAGATCCTGGCTAAGGTCGGAGATCAACCCGCCGGCCCCGCCCGAGACGAAGATGGTCCCGAGCCCGTCCGCCTTCGGCAGCTTCCGCGTGTGGAAGACCGCCAGCGTCTCGATCATCTCGTCGAGGTTCGTGACCCGAACGATGCCCGACTTGCGCATGACCGCGTCGATGACGCCATCCGACCCGACGAGCGAGCCAGTGTGGGCGCGCGCGGCGCGCTGACCACCCTCGGAACGCCCGATCTTCAGGATCACCAGCGGCTTGCCGGCATCGGCCGCTATCTCGGCCACATGTCGCAACTTGTCTGCATCGCGGAACTGCTCGATGAAGCAGCCGATGATTCGCGTCTCATCATCCTCGACGTAGTAGCGCATGAAGTCAGTCGCGTCGAGATCCGCCTCGTTGCCGGTCGTGACAATGTAGGAATAGCCAAACCCGCGGTCGGTCGGCGGCAGTACGGCGCTGTATGCCAGCAACCCGCTCTGGAAGACAATCCCGATCGGACCCCGATTGACATAACTATATGGGCCGGACTTCGCGATCATCTTTGCGGGTGTGCTGATGATGCCCAGGCAGTTCGGCCCAACGATACGGATGCCGGTGCGGTCGGCGAAGTCGCGGATCTGCTTCTGCCGGCCGGCGGCGTCGTCATCGGCTTGCTCGCCGAAACCGCTGGTGATGATATTGACTGCCTTGACGCCGGCTCGCTCGGCCTGGCCGAGGACATCCATAACGGACTGGCTCGGCACGACGACAATCGCCTTATCGGCCCCGCCCGGGATCGCGTCGATCGTCGGATAGCTGGGGCAGCCCATGATCTCGTCGTAGCGCGGATTCACGCCATAGACCGCGCCCTCGTAGCCGCCCTTCAGGATCAGCCGCTGGATCGAGTTCGCGAAGCCCGGCCGCTGCGATGCGCCGACAATCGCAATCGACTTTGGGTGAAAGAGGGCATCCATCGCCCGCCGGAAGGCGATAGCCTCATCTCCGGGATTTGGCTCCTCAGCAGCCTGACGTGTTACCACCCCGTCCTCCTCAACTGGGCCGATCCATCCAACCCGCGGTCCTGCATGTCATTCGAAAATATCGTCCTCGCCATGGACACCGATCGCCTCGTGACTGGTCTCCCAGGAGAGCGCGTCTCCCTCGGTCACGCCGCGGACACCGAGCTTGTTCATCATCCAGATGACCTGTGCCCGATGGTGCATGTTGTGGGTGATGACGTGGACGATCGCTCCGCCAAAGCGCTTTTCGGTCGCCGGGGTATCCAGCGTATCCGTGAACAGCTCGTCGAGCCGATCCCGGTCGCGGATCTCGCGCGCAAGATCGGCGAATTCACTGTAGGTGCGCTCGTGGGCGCGCAGCAGCCCGACGATCGAGGGGTCCAACGACTTCCGATCGACCGGTCGCTCGTCGATCAGATCACTCCAGATGGCGACGTTCCCGATCATATGCGCGAACGTCGCGCGAACACTCCCGTGGTCAACATCGAAGACCTGATCGAGCTGGTCATCGTTGAGGCGGCGGGCCTGCAGCAGCAGCTCCCGCGTTGTGGCGTAATCATGGCCGAGCAGTCGGTCGAGAATATCCACTCGTCTCACGCTCGCTTCCTGTGCGTCGACGTATCTAGAAATAGGTCCGGCTGAGTGTCTCGGCAACGCAGGCCGGCTTCTCCTGGCCCTCCACCTCGACAGTTACCTCGGTAGTCATCTGGACCGCCTTGTCGCCGATCTCCTCGACGGCAACCAGCTTGTGTCGCGACCGGATACGGCTGCCGACCGGCACCGGGGATGGGAAACGAACCTTGTTCAACCCGTAGTTAACTCCCATCCTGCCGCCGAGGTCGATCTTCACGCCGCCACGGTGAGAGCCGAGATAGGGGATCAGCGACAGCGTCAGATACCCGTGCGCCACCGTGCCACCGAAGAACGTCTGCTTCGCACGCTCCGGGTCGACATGAATGAATTGATGGTCTCCTGTCGCATCGGCGAATGCGTTGACTCGGTCCTGATCGATCTCGACCCAGTCACCAACGCCGAGCTCCTGACCGATCAGCTCCCTCAGCTCGGCGACGCTGCGGACGACTTTGCCCGTCTCGGTCTCGCTCACGTTCATCCCTTCCTTCCCGGCGTCCTCGACCCACGCCATCACACCACTACGGAATCGCCGTCAATTCTGATGGTTGCGCCGGCCATGCGACGTTCGATATCGCCGGCCGGCGCTCGTTTCGTCAGGATGCGGCATGCTGCGCGAGCGACTCCTCGAGGACGCGCTCGCGATGATAAGACGTGTCGCCATACAATGGCTCAAGGTACTTTGCCCGCTTCCAATACAGATGCAGATCGTATTCCCAGGTGTAGCCAATGCCACCATGAACCTGGATCGCTTCGCCGCAGACTCGCTTTGACGACTCGTTAAGCGTGGCCTTGGCGACCGACGCCGCCAGCGCGGCATCTGCTGCCCCGGCGTCGACCGCCCAGGCAGCGTAGTAGACGGCAGCGTGCGAGTTCTCAACCAGCTCCAGCATCTCAGCCAGCTTGTGCTTGACCGCCTGGAACTGCCCGATGAACTGACCGAACTGCTTACGGACCTTCGCGTAATCGTTCGACATCTCCAGCGACTTGCGCGACGCGCCGAGCATCTCTGCCGCGGCGGCAATCGCAGCCGCGCGCAGCGTCTCCTCCAGCGCGGCTGCCGCGCCGCCTTCGGCGCCAACCAGATTTTCGGCAGGCACATGGACGTTGTCGAAACGCAACGTCGCAACCTTCGACGTCATGTCGAGCATCGTCGTTGGCTCGACGGTGAGACCGGCTGCGTCGCGCGGAACCGCGACGAGTGACACGCCATCGGCGCCGGACGAGCCGGGAGCGCGGCCGGCAACAAAGACGACATCAACGCTTTGTCCGAATGGGACGAAGCGCTTGATTCCGTTCAGGACGAGATCGCCGCCGTCGTGTGTGACCGCAAGGCCGATGCCGGCCGGCGTCCAGTCGACAGCGTCCTCGATGAGCGCAAGCGTCGCCGTCAGATCGCCGTTGGCGATATCGGGCAGATAGCGCGCGCGGGCATTGTCGTCGCCAGAGTGCATCAGCGCCGAACCGGCCAGAATGACAGAGGCGAAATACGGACCCGGGTACGGAATGCGGCCCATCTCCTCAAGGATGATGGCCTGCTCGATCATGCCGAGGCCGCCGCCGCCGTACGACTCGGGAAACGGCGTGACCCCGAGCCCCATCAACTGGGAGTAGACAGTAGTGTCATAGCCAAGCGCATCGTCCATCATGTCGCGGACCTGCTTGACCGGCGCCTGCTCGGTCAGGAATTCGCGCACCAGGTTGCGCAGCATCACCTGATCTTCGGTAAAGTCGAAATCCATCTATTGCCCTCCCTCACCCGCTGGCGTGCCAGCCTTCGGCTGGGCCGCGGCGATACGATCCGCGCGAACTTCCTTCGGCAAGCCCAAAACGCGCTCGCCGATGATGTTCTTCTGAATCTCGGACGAGCCTGCGTAGATCGTGCCTGCCCGCGACCAGACGTAGGGATACGCCCACGATCCGGCCGTATCCTCACCGCTCGGGGAGCCGCCGCCATCGGCGCGGAGCTCCTCGGGGATATTGTCGAGCTCCTGGCCGTAGGGGCCGAGAATGTCGAGGATGATCTCCTGCACGCGCTTGTCGAGCTCAGAGTAGTGCAGCTTGGCGATCGACGCCTCCGGCCCGGGTCGCTGGCCCTTTTCAAGTCGGCTGAGAATCCGCAACGACGCATAGCGCAACACTTCGATATCTGCCGCAATCGCGCCCAGCTCCTGGCGGATAACCGGATCATTGATCGCCTTGCCACCAGTCACCTCAAGTGACTGGACGACTTCGAGCAACCGGGAGAACTGCACCTGCAGCCGGGATACCCGCGACAGCGTGCTCCCGCCGCGCTCGTACCCCAGCGTCGTCTGGGCGATTTGCCAGCCAGTGTTGAGCTCACCGATGAGATTGTCAGCCGGGACACGGACGTCGGAGAAAAAGACTTCGGAGAACTCGCTGCTGCCGCTGATCTGCTTGAGCGGGCGAACCTCAACCCCGGGTTCCTTCATATCAATCAGAATGCAGGAGATACCCTGATGCTTCGAGGCCGAGCGGTCGGTCCGCGCCAGCATCAGCCCCCAGTCGGAGATATGGGCGCCGCTGTTCCAGATCTTCTGGCCGTTGATGACAAATTCGTCGCCGTCGATGTCCGCCCGGCACTGGAGGGAGGCCAGGTCAGACCCCGAGTTCGGCTCGGAGTACAGCTGACACCAGATCTCTTCGCCGGTCAGGATGTTCTTGACGAACCGCTTCTTCTGTTCCTCGGTGCCGTGGTGAATGATCGTCGGGCCGACGATCGAGATGCCGAGACCGCCGACGCCGGCCGGCGCGTTGACCCGAGCCATCTCCTCGCCGACGATCGCCTGTTCCATCGGCCGCGCTTCCTGGCCACCATACGCCTTCGGCCAGCCCATGCCGATAAAGCCAGCCTCATAGAGCTTCCGGTGCCAGGCGCGCCGTTCCTCGAGCGTGTGGAGTGGCTCAGTGGGGAGGTTCTCTTCAAACCATGCGCGAACAGTGGCGCGAAACGCCTGATCCTCTGCCGTGTAGTTCAGGTCCACAATATGCCGATCCTCTCACATCCAACGAGTATCGAAACGTCGTCTCCCGACGGCTCTCCTCCCTCGAAACTCGCGTCAGCGGACCCCTCCGCCTGCATACTCCTTCAATACCTATCGCGGCGAGCACGCTACTCGTTTCCGCGTCTCTCGTCAATATGTCTGCCAGCGAATCCGGCCAGGATCGAATTGATTCTCAAGAGCGCCGAAATCGCCTTGACAGGGGTTAGGGTGGTGGCTATACTTCCGAGGCTTCGCCA
>CALMXF010000055.1 GCA_937870985.1 uncultured Chloroflexota bacterium | reverse complement strand
CTATGGCCATCCAGACCACATCGCGGCGCACCATCACACGATGGCGGCGTTGAGCGCGGCAGGCACGACAACCTATGCGCGCGAGCTTGGCGCGCCCTGGCGGACGCCACTGACCTGGTGGTCGGTCCTCCCCCGGTCGGCGTTTCGCGCGCTGCGCGACGCGATGTCCAGCGCGGGTCTCGACACCACCTGGGCCGACGAGCTGATCGAGACTTCGGCCGGCTGGCCCGACGATGAGGTGGATCTGATGCTCGATATCGCCGCATGGACCGACGACAAGTGGCGAGCGTCCGAGTGCCACGCAACTCAATTCGGAGAGAACAACCTGATCCGACAGGCACGAGAGTCGCTCGGCCCCGGACTAATGACCCACGAGGCGTTCGTGCTGGCGGCCGACAGCCGTCGCAAGGACGCGCCGCCGGCCGACCTGCTTCCCAGTTAGTCGCTCGACCCTGGCAATGGCCGGGATTGGCCCAGCCGGTCGCTGCCGGCGCTAATCGGCGCGCTCTGGCCGCCGGCCAGGCTCGTTGGAATCTCCGCCGCCGCTGCCGCAACGGCTTCGCCAGTCACAGCAATGGGGTCTTCGGCGAAGCTGGAGCGCAGCGGGATCTCACGGAGGAAGAGCACGGAGACGACCGCCAGCGCCATCATGACGGCGCCCACGGCGAACAGATCGCCAATGGATGTCGAGAGGCTGTCGCGGACGGTGAGCATGAACTGGTTGAACAGATCGTTGCCGGATGCCCCCGCTGCGCCGAAGAGTTGGCGCAGGCTGGTCATCGTCTGCTCTGACAGCAGTACCTGCGGATTGCCGAGCTGGGTGAGCTGATCTGCCGGGATGACCTGCCGGATCTCAGGAGACAGACTCGCGTTGAACGATGCGTGGAAGCGATTGGTCATGATCGTGCCAAACAGCGCCGCGCCGATCGTCCCACCGATCGAACGGAAGAACGTCAGGCTGGCGGTCACCTCGCCGAGCTGGCGGAACGGGAAGGCGTTCTGGACGATGATCGTGAACAGGCTCATCGAGACGCCGATGCCCAGGCCGAGGATGATCATGTTGCGGATAACGACGCTGCTGGAGACATCGGCCGGCATCCGCGCAAGCAGGGCCATGCCAACCGTCGCGACCACGAAGCCGCCCAGCGCCAGGAATTTGTAGCGTCCGGTTCGCGACATGATCTGGCCACCGACGATGCTGCTGACGATGAAGCCGAGCATCATCGGGGTCAGCACTGCGCCGGAGTTCGTCGCGCTCTTGCCCAGCACTCCCTGGATAAAGAGCGGCAGGTAGAGGGTCGCGCCGAACATTCCTGCCGCTGTCAGGAACGTAGCCAATGACGAGACACGGAAGATCTGGTTGCGGAACAA
Organism: uncultured Chloroflexota bacterium; assembly: GCA_937870985.1. GTDB lineage: Bacteria > Chloroflexota > Chloroflexia > Thermomicrobiales > CFX8 > JAMLIA01. The sequence goes on along the minus strand of CALMXF010000055.1, from coordinate 2,507 downwards.
TCGGGGGCTGATGATTGGCTCGGCCGCCTTCGTCTCAATAACGACGAATGCAGCCAGCGCGATGACAGCGAAGACGAGCAGGCCAATGATCTGCGGCGAGCCCCAAGCATACTCCGTTCCAGCCCAGGAGAAGCCAAGCAGCAGCGGGACTGTCCCCGCGACCAACGCGGCTGCGCCGAGGTAGTCGACTGTGTGCGACCGGCGAGTGACCTTGCGCGGCAGGGCCAGTCCGGCGACGATGAGCGCCAGCACGCCAACCGGCATGTTGACGTAGAACACCCAACGCCAGCCCCAGTTATCGGTGAGCCACCCACCGAGGGTCGGGCCGACGATCGTCGTCAACCCGAAGACGGACATCAACAGCCCCTGCCACTTGCCACGCTCGGCCGGCGGGAAGACGTCGCCGATGATCGCCATCGCGATCGGCATCATCGCCCCCGCGCCGAGCCCCTGGATGCCGCGAAACAGGATGAGTTGCGGCATGCTCTGCGCCATGCCCGACAGGGCCGAGCCAAGCAGGAAGATGACCATACCGAGCATATAAAACGGCCGGCGGCCATAGATGTCGGAGAGCTTGCCGTAGATCGGCACGCTGACCGTCGAGGCCAGCATGTAGGCGGTGAAGACCCAGGCATAGTGCTCGAGACCATGGAGATCCGCGATAACGCGCGGCATCGCTGTGCCAACGATGGTCTGGTCGAGTGACGATAGCAGCATGCCGAGCATGACCGCGGCCACGATCGAGATTATCTTCCAGCGTGAGTCGCGGGCCTCGTCGAATGGGGAGTTGGCCTCGTGCGTGGTTGAGGAGATCGATTCCAACGTCGGGTGCCTCCTGCTAGTCCGCCTGCTGAGCGGTTACGTAGCGCAGCGAGCACGCCGCGCCATGTTCTGTCGGCCGGCGATGTTCCAGTCGCTCGACCGCGCTGGCCATAATCTCGAACGCATCGACGACCACAGCCAGCTCCGGGTCGGTCAGAACCTCGACGAGCTCATCGAGGCGCGCATGACTGATGCCATGCAAGCGCTCGACCTCGCGCTGGCCGGCCGGTGTCAGCCGGCAGACGACGACACGCCGATCGGCGGCATCGCTCACCCGTTCGACGAGCTCCTTGTCGACCATCCGGTCAATGAGGCTGGTTGTTGCCGGCAGGCTCGTGCCAAGCACTTCCGCAATCGCGCTCATTCGCTGCGGGCCGGTGAACAGCAGCGCAAGCGACCGAAGCTGGGGCATCGTCAGGTCGAACTGCGACCACTCGGCGGCGTAGCGCCGCCGCGCCATCCCGGACCGTATTCGTCCCGCCAGCTCGACAAAGCGGCGGGTCAGATCCTCTCGCGTCCCGGTCATGATCACCCCTGCGCTCGAATGGTGTTGTTCCAACACCATAGATAGTTCCACGGTGTGGAACTATATCACTGGCGTGAAGTGATACAAGCAGATGACGAGGATCAGATTCTGCGACGTGAGATGATCAGGCGAAACGGACGAAAGCTGCGACAAGGAGCGCGCTGCCGAGCGCGACAAGAAGGGCGACGCGGCCGGCGGCGGTTAGCGCCGAGGCGACGCCGTCTGGCTGGTGTTCTTCGAGCAGAGAGCGGGGAACATAGTACGTGCGGCCATGGCGCTGGAGGCCAACGATGGGATCCACCCCGTTCCGTGACACGCGCGACCGGCAATAGAGGAGGGTCAGAAGCGCGACCGCGAGGACGGCTATCGTGACACTGAGCGCGAGACTTGCCATGTTCACGAGCGAGGCTCCTGTTCGATCCCGGGCGCCGGACCGCCCCGCGCGATCCTCTCCCATACTATGACAACGCAAAGCTGATGCCGCGGTCACGGAAACGATACATTCCAGCGCTTACGGGCAGGTGATCTGACGCTGAGACGTCGATAACTGCCGCTCAGCCGGCCCACGCGGTGTTTATCGGCGTCTGCGCATCGCGAGAGCGCAACCAGGCCGGCGGCAGCACGAGGACCGGAACAGGCAGCTGCTGGCTGACAAGCTCGGCGAGAAGGCCGGCCAGTGTCCGTTCGATATCGACCTGACTTCGCGCCGCCAGCACGATGAGGTCGGCTTCGCCCTCGCGTGCCGCCACTGCTGTCTGGCGAGCACGATCGCCGATCCTGACCTCCCACGTCGCCGACAGGCCGTCGCGCGCGGCGTTTTCGGCGACTCTCCGCAGCGCATGCGCCGGCACCTCGTGGCTACTCTCGAACGCCTCCCCGTGAACGATTGCCGGCCGCGGCGGCGTCGGATCAGCGATGTCGAGGAGATGGAGCGTCGGGGCAATATCTCGCTGTGGGCCGAGCAGCTCGATTACCGCCTCGACCAGGTCGCCAGCCTTCTCCAACGAATCGATCGGGATGAGGACGTGACGAAGCCGGACGGGACAGGCAACGGTGACGCCGGGCAGGATGACCACCGGGCAACGAGCGCCGGTGACGACGCGGCCGGCAACGCTGCCGAGCACTTTGCGTTCGACACCACGCCGGCCATGGCTGGCCA
>CALMXF010000054.1 GCA_937870985.1 uncultured Chloroflexota bacterium | reverse complement strand
AAGTGCATCACCCACATTGATTTGAACGGCGGGGCGAGACAGCGCGTAGCCCCCCAGCGTGGCAGGCAGCCACAGCGAAGGCGGTCGCAGCGCAGCACGCGGTATACTGGAGTCGTTCCAGACAGATCATAGTCTGTGTCTCGGCGCCGTTCCCCCGGCGCCGTGTCGCTATGCTCCATCGTCGGCCGGCCCGTCGATCGTCCCCGTCTCCATCAGCCGATCGTAGAGACGCCGGGAGTAGCGGTACCGAGGCAGGCCCGGCACCCTCGGGACAGGCAGCTCGTCTCTCGCCGCCCGCTCATACGCGCTCGTCAGCGAGATGCCCAGCCGTGTGGCCAGCTCATCCAGCGTCATCGTGTCGCACACGACACCGTCACGCACAGCCTGTAAACGCACCATGGGTCGAGCTCCGTCCAGTAGTCAGCGGCTCCCAGTGAGTCGCGCCTATGGACAGAGCGTAGGTGTGGGATAGCGGCGTGTCAGCGGCGCAAAAACCGCAACAACTCAGCGAAGCGCCGCAATAACTCCGGCCGGAGTTATTGCCCCCCGTCCACTGGTTTCTTGACGTTGTCCCACTTGATTCCGAACCGTTCGAGGTGACGATTCAGTGTGTCCACGGAGGCGCCTGCAAATTTGCAGAACTCGCCCTTGGACTTCGGAGGTCGCCCCGTCTTGTCGTGGAACTCTCGCAGGGAGTCGTTCAGGTCATCAGATGATGGCCAGCGGGTCGTTCCGAACGGCCGGCCACCCCTGTGTAGCGGCAGCGACAGTATCCGAGCACGCGCCTCGTAGTCCTCAATGATGATCTGGAGGTTGTCCAACATGCTATCCGCGCCGACCCGACGGTCGTTGATCTCCGCCATCCCTGCGAGCGCGCCGTACCGATACAGTCGCAGCAACCCCCCGGTCCCGATCACGGCGCCCATTGGCACCAGTGCCAGCGCCGCCAAACGGTCAAGGCCCCACGTCACCGGGAATCCGGAGTCGCCCCATGCCAGCCGCGTCACCGCCGCGCCAAGGAGGATGTTGAAACCGCCATGGCAGACGGCGTTGACCTTGTACCGCGTTACCGATGGCAGACGGTCAAGTAGCTGAGGTCGCGTAGTCAGAATCGTTGGTGGGACCCCACCAACGATTACACCCCACTGATACAGTCGCGATGCCAGCAGTGACACAGCCGCCGCAAACGCAATCGCAGCCACGATGGCCATCCCCCGGTCGAGAAATCCGAAGGCGGTCGGCCCGTCATAGCGACTAGCCTCATCTTCGCGCTGTACACTCTCCATGCGATCGGCTCCTTACTAGTCGGTCGCCACACCCCGGCCGTGACTGCGGCGCGGGGTTTCCTCTTACGCGGTTCTCCCGATCGACAGTATCCGACTGAACGCGTCCGCCGCCTCATCCTGCATCGCTGGCAGGACATGGCTATACGTGTCGAGCGTGATGCCGATCGACGCGTGTCCCAGCCGCTCGCTCACCACCTTCGCCGGGACGCCGGCCAGCAGCAGCAGCGTCGCGTGTGTGTGGCGCAGATCGTGGACGCGGATACGTCGCAGCCCAGCCCGCTTCACGATCGCGTCGAACGATCGTTGCACGTTCCCGCCCGGCGCAATCGGCGTTCCGTTCGCCGTCGTGACGATCAGGTCGTTGTCCTGCCAGTCCACCGCCCGTAACCGTTGCTCTGCCTGCCGCTTCCGATGCCACTGGAGCGCGGCGATCGTCTCAGCCGTCAGGCGCACACTGCGCGCTCCTGACGCGGTCTTCGTCCTCTGCTGGATCAGCGCCCGCCCCCGATCGTTCTTGTTGGCGGTCACCGTCTGGACGATATGCGCCGTCCCGCGCTCCCAGTTGATATCTGCCCAGCGTAGCCCGAGCGCCTCACCCCGTCGCAAGCCCTCGCCGGCCGGCAGCCGCCACAGCGGCGCCAGCGCGTCCCGATCGGCCTCACCGAGAAAGCGCCGTAGCTCATCCACCGTCCAGACAGACGGCTTCGATCGGGTCAGCGACGGTCTCTCCGTCTGCCTGACCACGTTCGCGTAGATCAAGCCAACCTTGATTGCGTAGTCGAGCGCCTGGGACAATCGCATCGAACATCCCCGAATCATCCGCGCGCTCATGCCGGCCTGTCCCCACGTCGCGTACTGGGACTGGACACGATCGGCCTTGAGCGCCTGCACCCGGATATTGCCCAGCGCCGGCTTGAGATGCACACGACAGACGATTTCATAGTCCTTCGTCGTGTTCGGCGATATCGCGCCGGCCTTCACCTTCAGCCACTCATCCAGCAGCTCGGCAATCGTCGTTGTCCGTGGGTCGAGCAGCGTGCCACGGTCACGCTTCAGCAGCGCCTCCCGTTCCGCCGCCTCAGCGTCCTTCTTCCGCCGCCAGGTGCCGATCGTCACGTTGCGTCGCCGTCCGGTCGCCGGGTCGGTTGTCGCAATCCGCACCCGGTACGCCGGCGTCCCGTCCTTGCCAGCCCGCTTCTCAATCACCGCTGCCACTCCCGTTCTCCGGGTTCAAAATGGGTACCAAATGGGTACGGACTATCCAGAAACGGTACCCATTTGCCGGGAACCACCGGGAACACGATACCCGCCGATCGTCTTATTTTCCCTATCCAGACAGGGAAAACAACGTACGTACACTAGTGTACGGGAACGGCTGGGAAGTGTCAATATCGTTCTTCCAAGCAGAATGTCGCGGGTTCGAATCCCGTCCCCCGCTCCCTTCAGCATCT
>CALMXF010000053.1 GCA_937870985.1 uncultured Chloroflexota bacterium | reverse complement strand
GATCTCTGGCATCACCGCCCGCAGCCCGATCGCCGAGGCCAGCCCGCTGCCGGCAATCAGGTTGTGGCCGCAGCCATGCCCGACGCCTGCGAGCGCGTCATACTCGGCGAGGACGGCGACGATCGGACCCTCGCCCCGACCGTGCAGCGCCGCGACGAAGGCAGTCTCCAGCCCGCCGGCCGGCTTCTCGACCTCGTACCCGAGCCCCTGCAGCTTCGACGCCAGCAGCGCCGACGCCATGTGCTCTGCGTTGCCGACCTCGGGGTTCTGATGGATCGTCGCAGTGACATTGATGATCTCATCGCGATGCGCGTCGATCGCGTCCACAATTCTCTTGCGAAGCTCGTCCCGACTGGCCATTCGCTCACCTCCACTCGTTGTGCCTGTATCGTTGCGGCAAAACGTAGCATGAACAATGAAGTTTGTCATTCGGCGGGCGCCGGCCGGCTCGGTGGAATGGGTCATGATGCGTCGTTGCCCGCATCGCCGACGCGATCATTCGGGGGCATGCCGACTGCAAGCATGGTCTGGCGGACTGGCATGGTGGTGTCGTATTGCCAGCGTTAGGCGTCACGCGGCGGCCGTGTGATGATTGAGATGGATAGTCGTTACAGGTTCAGGCGCGAGACGGAGGCGCTGATTGCCGGACGCATCGATCGCGGTGAGTCATCTGACGCGCTCCTATGGGAAACGGCGCGGAGTCGTCGACCTCGATTTCACGGTCGGGGCCGGCGAGATCTTTGGCTTCCTCGGGCCGAATGGGGCCGGCAAGACGACGACGATCCGCCTGCTGATGGGGTTGCTGAGGCCGGGAGCTGGCGGAGCGCGTATCTGCGGGCTGGACTGCTGGCGCGATGCGCCGGCTGTCAAGGCGCGGGTCGGCTTCCTGCCCGGCGAGATTCACCTCTACGAGAAGATGACCGGCGCGGCGTTCCTCGACTTCTTCGCCGCGTTTCGCGGCGGTCCGGCTCCGCGCCGCGATGAGTTCGTCGAGCGATTGCAGCTCGATCTCGCGCCGCGCATCCGGCACCTGTCCAAGGGTAACCGGCAGAAGCTGGCGGTCGTCCAGGCGCTGATGCACGACGCGCCGGTGCTGATTCTCGATGAACCGAGCAGCGGCCTCGACCCGCTGATGCAAGCGGAGCTGATCGAGGTCCTTCGCGAGGAGCAGCAGCGGGGCAAGACCATCTTCCTGTCCAGCCACACGCTCTCCGAGGTCGAACGTGTGGCCCAACGCGTCGCGATCATCCGCGAGGGACGGATCGTCGCCATCGAGGATGTCGAGCATCTGCGGGCGACTCGCGAGCGGCGGATGGAGGTGCTGTTGCATCAGCCGGTGGATCCCGCCGTCTTCGATGCGCTGCCGGGCGTGCGAGTCCTGACGACCCACGCCGACGGGTGTCACGTCGATCTTGCAGTCAGCGGCAACCCGCGCGCCCTCCTCGAATTGCTCGGGACGCTGCCGATCGATGACCTGGTCTACGGCCCGCCAGATCTGGAGAGCGTCTTCCTGCGCTACTACGATCGCGCGGATTCCGTCGCGGCAAACGCCGACAGGTCTGCGGAGGCGCGTCGATGAGTATGGTGATGTTCCGTCGATGGCTGTGGAGCTCACGCTGGTCGGCGATCGGCTATGGAATCGGCGCGGCGGCATATATTCTGATCATCATCGCCTTCTACCCGACTGTGCGCGCCAACTCGGCGCAGATGGATCAGCTGCTGAAGGTCTATCCCGAGGCACTGAAGCAGGCATTTGGCATCGCGAATATCGGCACGCTGGCCGGCTTCCTCGGCGCAGAGGTGCTCAACATCATATGGCCGCTGATCGTCGGTGTCTTCGCGATCATGGCCGGCAGCGCCGTCGTCGCTCAGGAGATCGACAACGGCACGGTCGATCTCTGGCTGTCCGTGCCGGAACGACGTTCACGGCTGCTGCTGGGGAAGATCGTGGCGCTGGCGATGGTCGCGCTGCTCATCGTCCTGGCCACGCTGGCCGCGATCTGGGTCGGCGCGATGCTGGTCGGCGAGTCGTTCACAACGCGTGGCTATCTGGCCGCCGGTGTGTCGATGCTGGCGTTGATCCTGGTGATGCTCGCCTACTCGGCGCTGTTCTCATCGTTCGTGAGTGACCGCGGCCGCGCCGGGGCTCTGGCGGCGGCCGTGACTATCGGCGGCTACCTCGCCTGGATCATCGCGGGGATGAGCAACAGCTGGAGCTGGCTGCGGTACGTGTCGATCTTTGCCGGCTACAAGCCGCAGCCCGCGCTGGCCTCCGGGACGTTTCAGGTCGGCGGAATCGGCATCCTGCTGGGAATCAGCGTCGTCTCTGTCGTTGCCGCGCTCGTGCTGTTCGAGCGACGCGACGCGATCTCGTGAGCGGGGGTGAGGCGGAACGATGACACGACAGCGCTACCCGGGACGGGGCTGGCCACTCGGAGCGCACTGGGACGGTCGCGGCGTGAACGTGGCTGTGTATTCCGAAGAGGCGACCGGGGTTGACCTGTGCCTGTTCGACGATGCCGGCAACGAGGAGCGGACGCCGCTCTATGCAGGGCTCCAGAACGTCTGGCACGCGTGGCTACCCGGCATCGGCCCCGGACAACGATATGGATTCCGCGCCACTGGCCCGTACGAACCGATCAATGGTCTGCGCTATAACCCCAACAAGCTGTTGGTAGACCCATATGCGCGCGCGCTGTGCGGCTCGGTCGACTGGGGCGCGCCGATCAACGGATATCGGCACGATGACCCCGCGCTCGACCTGTCGTTTGACGAGCAGGACGACGCCCATGGCGTGCCGAAAGGGGTCGTGATCGACCCTGAGTTCGACTGGGACGGCGATACGCAGTTGCGTATTCCCTGGCAGGACTCGATCATCTACGAAACCCACGTCAAGGGGTTCTCTCAGCAGAACCCGGCGGTCCCCGAGCCTCTGCGCGGCACGTATGCCGGCCTGGCTCATTCTGCGTCCCTCGACTACCTCACCAGTCTCGGCATCACTGCCGTCGAGCTCCTGCCGATCCACCCGAGCGTCGACGAACAGCGGCTCTACCAGATGGGCCTGTCGAACTACTGGGGGTACAACTCGCTCTGTTTCCTCGCGCCCGATGGACGATACAGCAGCGCCGGAAGCTGCGGTGAACAGGTGCGCGAATTCAAGGCGATGATCAAGACGCTGCACCAGGCAGGAATCGAGGTCATCCTCGATGTCGTCTATAACCACACTTGCGAGCACAACGAGTTCGGCCCGACGCTCTCGCTGCGGGGGCTGGACAACCCGACCTACTATCGCCTCGTTCCAGGCCGCGAACGGTACTATCTCGACTATACCGGCACCGGCAATTCGCTCAACGCACAACACCCCCAGGTGCTGCAGCTCATTATGGATTCGCTGCGCTACTGGATCACCGAGATGCACGTCGACGGCTTCCGGTTCGACCTGGCCGCCACCCTGGCCCGCGAGCTGTACGACGTCAACCGGCTCAGCGCCTTTTTCGACATCATTCACCAGGATCCGGTCATCTCACAGGTCAAGCTCATCGCTGAGCCGTGGGATGTCGGCGAGGGCGGCTACCAGGTCGGCAATTTCCCGGTGCTGTGGACTGAGTGGAACGGGAAGTACCGCGACACCGTCCGCCACTTCTGGCGTGGCGACGCCGGCCACATCGACGAGCTCGCCTACCGACTCTCCGGCAGCAGCGACCTGTACGACGAGGCCGGCCGCGGCCCGTTGGCCAGCGTCAACTTCGTCACCGCCCACGACGGGTTTACGCTCGCCGATCTCGTGTCATACTCAACCAAACATAATGATGCAAACGGCGAACACAACCGTGATGGCGCCGACGACAACATCTCGTGGAACTGCGGGGTGGAGGGGCCGACGGACGACCCGGAGATCCTTGCGTTGCGGGCGCGGCAGCAGCGCAACTTTCTGGCGATGCTGTTGCTGTCCCAGGGTGTCCCGATGATTTTGGGCGGGGACGAAATCGGCCGGACCCAGATGGGCAACAATAACGCCTATTGCCAGGACAACGCGACCTCGTGGTACGACTGGGATCTCAGCCCGGCGGACGAGGCGTTGCTGGATTTCACCCGGCAGATCATCGACTTTCGCAAGGAACACCCCGCGCTTCGCCGGCGTCGATTCTTCCGCGGCCAGCACCACGAGGAGCATGGCACAGCGACCGATGTCGCCTGGCTCCGGCCGGACGGGGCCGAGATGGCGCACGATGACTGGAAGATCGGCTGGATCCGCAGCCTCGGCGTGCTGATTCCCGGCGACGAGGTGCACGATGTCGACGCGCTGGGACGTGACCTGGTCGACGACGATCTCCTATTGCTCATCAACGCATCCGATGTCACTGAGTCGTTTCACTTGTCGCTCGCCGATTTCCCCCAGGGCTGGGAGATTGTCATCGATACGACGGTCGGCGCTCGGTTTCCATATCCGCCCGTCGCCGCAAGCCAGGTCGATGTCCCGGCCCGGTCGCTCGTTCTGCTCCGCAAGCATCACTGGGCTGGGTAAGCCCAACGAGGAGGTTCTTGATGTATGCCCGCGTGATCTCCGTAACGATCCAGCCAGGGCATGAGGATGACCTGCTGGACACCACGACATCGATGGTTCTGCCGGTCGCGCGCGAACAGGCCGGGTTTGTCGATGCGGTGGGATTGTTCGACCCCTCGACAGGCCGCATGATGTTCATCACCCTCTGGGCGGACGCGCACTGCCTCGAATCGTCCGAGGCGAGCGGCCACGTCTCCTCCCAGTTGGCGCGCGTCGCCCCGTATCTCAAAGGGCCGGCGGTTCGCGAAACGTTCGAGGTCGTCATTCCCCCCGCCGGCCAGGTACCTCAACCGAGCTGATCCTCGATGGCCTGCTCGGTCAAGCGGTCTGATGTCGCGACATGGGCGGTCGCAGTGGTGACGGTTTCGAGCCACTGGGCGATCTCGGCCGGCGAGCGTAGCCGCACGAAGGCGGTCCGCGACCAGCGCGGGTCGGTCAGCGCCTGCGCAAACGCCCGGCGACGAGTTCCGTGGGTCCGAACCATGTAGGCGAGAATCGACCGGTCGGGGTTCCACACCGAGAGCACGTTGCGCAGGTTCTCCCGGTTTCCGTTCCATAGCTCCTCGCGAAGAAAGACACGTCGCCCGGTGCGCCACGAGACGCGCCACAGCACCATCATCAGTGGCAGGTCCAGCCAGACAATCGTGTCCGCCAGCGGCCAGGAGATGTGTTGCTGCTTGCTCGTGTAGTTGCCGGCCATGATCCATGCTTCCGCGGCGGTCGCCGCAGAAATCCGAGCGCGAAAGATCGCCTCGGTCGCCGGAACCCAGTCTGGCTCCCAGTGCAGCGCATCGAGCTCGATGAATGGCCGGCCAAGCCGCTGGGCAAGCTGCTCGCCAAGCGTGCTCTTGCCGCTACCCGAACCACCGATGATGATGACTCTCTGGCCGATTGTCTGGCGCACTCGGGGCCTCACGTTGGTCGGTGATGATCCATCGTCGGAGCCGAAGACGATAACAAAAGGCGATGGTCAGCGGCGCAGGCGTCCGGGCGGGAGGCGATTCAGAAACGCGAGGTCGACCGCGGCCCAGATCGTTTTCGAGATCGGATAGAGAAAGAATGGCAGGACGATGTTCAGAATAACGCCGCCCAGGATGAGCCGCCAGACCGGGATATCCGGCCAGGTGGCAATGACGATCGCGACGAGCAGGACAGCAAAGATGAGCTCGGTCAGGACGATGTTGAACGCCATCGCGCCGACCCAGTAGCCTTCTTCGTGCTCGAAGCTCCAATCGCAGCGTGGGCAGCGACCGACCATATGTGTCCAGCGCTGGAACAGCTTCCCACTGCCACAGACCGGACAGCGCATCGTGACCCCGCGCCACAGCATGACCAACTCGTTCATTCTTCTCCTCGCTGCCTCGCCCGGCGAGCCCATTCCATCTAAATGGTACTGGCTCGGGCCAGTGCCGCGGCCCCTGACCTTTCCTGGCCAGTCGGACAGGCACGCTCCGGGCCTGTCGGATGATGGCGCGGCCGCGGGCGCCCACTAGACTGGGAGAGGTCGGCAGGCCGGCGATGTCGCCGGAGGACGCAATGACGCGGCCGACATGGAGACGAAGGAGAAGCCTCGGCAATGGATGCAACGATGATGAAGTACGTCGTCAACTACACCCAGCAGGAGCTGGCGCGAGCTCGCGGTCAGTCCGCCTGGCGGACCTTGTTCAAGACCAGGTAACCGCGCCATCGGCTCACGGCAACGATCTCGCTCATCCCCGAAGAACGCCCGGCCAGCAGTGGCCGGGCGTCCGTATGCTTGCAGGAAGAAGGATGGGGGCGCCGGGCGTGGATTCTGGACGACGCGGAGCGGGGGTCGTTGCGGCGTTGCTGCTGGTGGCGGTGACGCTACTGAACGTTGCCATCTCGCGCGGGGTGTTCCTCTATGGCGACGATACGCTGATGTTTCAGGTGACACGGAGCATCGTTGAGGATCGCGATGTCCGTGTGACGTCGCCGACCTGGAACGAGGTGGCAGACAACCCGGCACTCGACACTGCCGGATTTACCGCGGCGTCAATCCCCGGTGTCGATGGCGCTCGCTACGCCAAGTACGGCGTCGGCCAGTCGCTGGTGGCGATCCCGGCCTTCATCGCGGGAACGCACTGGATCTCGCGCTTGCTGCCGCTGGACATCCGCGTCGATGCCTGGGGCAATGAATACACCGGGACGCCGATCTATGCCGTCGGCCTGGTGAACGCGCTGATTGGCGGGATGACGGTCGCCCTGTTGTTCCTCCTGTCGGTTGCGCTCGGATACCCCCAGCGGACGGGATTCGTGCTGGCCGGCCTGCTGGTGACCGGGACGGTGCTGTCGCACTACGCTGCCTCGTTTCTCAGCGAGCCGTTGTCGGCGCTGTGCCTGACGGCAGTGGTCTACGGGATCGTGCGCGCCCGGAATGCCGAGTCGGCGTCGGGCTGGCTGGCGCTCTCTGGCTTCGCGGCCG
>CALMXF010000052.1 GCA_937870985.1 uncultured Chloroflexota bacterium | reverse complement strand
ATTGAGTAGTCGACCGCAGTGATCCTGTCATTCTCGTGGGTTCCCCGCTTCTGTCATTCTGAGCCGCAGCGAAGAATCCGTTCCTCCCCGGCGGCTGTGACCGAACGCAGGGAACCGGATCCTTTACTCCGTTCAGGATGACAGAGAAATGGGAAGCGGCCGGCCTGACACATTCACTGCGGTCAACTACTGAGGCCGCAGGCAAGGGATCTCTCCGGCGTCCGAACGCGCCCAGCGCGAGGGAGATTCCTCGCCGTGCGGGCGGCATCGCCTAAAAAGTGGATGACAGGGCGCAAGGACGGCTGTCATCGTGACACTTCATGCTAGTCGATGTACGTAGGGGCGACAGCCAGCCGGACGCGCGATGATCTCCGGGCTGGCCGGGGGTGCTTGATGGCCGTGGCACGCCGCGAGAAGCCGTCGGCTGGCTCCTCAGGCGTAGACGCGCACGAGGATATCGGTCGGGTCGAATGCGTTGGTCGCATTCTGATCCTGCGGGCAGGCAGAGATGACGGCGAGCGTGTCGATGTGCGCCTTGAGCAGGACGTGGTCGTTGCGTTGCGAGAGCGGCTCGCGGATGTCCAGCTCGCCGCGGCCCTTGAACGCCACGTGCATGAAGAAGTTGATCGGATCTGGCATGCGGTCGGGGTCGATGTCGTAGCCCCGCTCCCGGATCGCGGTAACGAAGTTGTCGTGGCAGTTGAGATGGCCCTGGATGCCGTAGTCATCGAGGTAGCGGCGCGCGTTGCAGGTTGGCATCAGCATGTCGTGCCGGCCGACCGTGTCCTGGATCACCGTGAACATCCGCTCGCGTCGATTGGAATAGATGCCATCGTCGCGCCGCAACATTAGCGAGTTGTTGGCGGAGCGGGTCTGCGCGACCGAGAGCATCTCGTCGAAGTCCTGCAGGTTGAAGAGAATGACGCAAGCGACCTGCTTGCCATTCATGTCGGTGATCTGCAGGAACTGATCCTGGTTCACCTCGAACGCCTGCGCCTTGGCCGGCCGCACCTGCGCGGCGCGGCGAGGGATGCGCCCCATGAGAGGGTTATCGGTGCTGGTGATCGTCATTGGGTTACTAGCTTCCCGTCCACTTGCTGAAGGCGACGCAGGCATTCTGCCCACCCAGCCCGAAGGAGTTCTTGATTGCGACACGGATGTTGAGGTCCCGAGCCTTGCCCGGCACGTAATCCAGGTCGCAGGCCGGGTCGGACGTCTCGTAGTTGAGCGTGGGATGCACGCGTCCGTCGCGAATGCTGAGGACGGTCATGACCGACTCGACGCCGCCGGTGGCGCCCATCATATGGCCGGTCATTGACTTGGTGGACGAGATTGCCACTCGCCGAGCGTTCTCCTCGCCAAGCGCGCGCTTGATCGCGAGCGTCTCGGCGGCGTCGCCCAACGGGGTCGATGCAGCGTGCGCGTTGATGTAATCGACCTCAGCGGGGTCGATGCCGCCATCCTCCAGCGCGGCGGTGATCGCCTGGGCCGCGCCGCGGCCGTCTGGATCGGGAGCGATCGGGTGATAGGCGTCGTTGGAGGTGCCGGCCCCACGGATCTCGGCGTAGATCGTTGCGCCGCGCGCGATCGCGTGCTCCATCTCTTCGAGCACAAGGACGCCGGCCCCTTCGCCGATGACGAAGCCGTCGCGGCCTGCATCGAACGGCCGGCTGGCCCATTGGGCGGGCGGGTTTCGGGGTGCCCGGCTAGATCGGAAGAGCACAG
>CALMXF010000051.1 GCA_937870985.1 uncultured Chloroflexota bacterium | reverse complement strand
CTGACACTTTATCCTGGTCGGAGCACTCAGAATGACAAGGAGGCGGCGGCTGGCTGCCGCTCTGGCCACGCTCGCGTATTGTCATCCCGAGCGCGCACGCGAGGGATCTCCCCGGCGTTGGTGGCAGGCGGAGCGGGAGATGCTTTGCTACGCAGGCGACATCACCCAGACGGTATCCATGCAGCGAATGACAAAGGCACACAGAAACCACCGGTCCGCCAGGTTCGACGGGGCAACGCTGCCTAGCGCAGCAGCAGGATCAGGATGACGATCAGCGCGATGGCCAGCACGATGGCTGCGATCGTCAGAACCACCCGCTGCCGCGATGTCGGCCGCTTCCCGACGATCTCGCCTGTCCGACCGTTGACCAGCACGCGGTAGTCGGCGTTGTCGTAGCGGTAGTTGAATAGCCAGACCGGCAGATAGCAGACGGCGGCCTGCCGGTTCGACAGGCGCGTGTCGACGCGGGTGAGCCGCTCGACCTCGACGGCGCAGGCGTCGTGCTCCATCTGCTGGATCTTCGGGTCGCCGGCCGCCCATGCGCCGGCAACATCGACCCCCGGCTCCTCCACCGAGTAGCCAGCAATCGCGTCGGCGGAATACGTCAGCATGCCTTCCTCGGGGAACGGCATCAGCTGGTCTCCCTCGACCTGGGTCAGTCCGGTCGAGCCGGTAACCCAGGCGCGATGGTTGCCCTCGTGCGTCCCGCTCCGTGGATGCCAAGTCTTGTACTCTTCCGTCTCCATCCGCGTCCCGCTGTTGCCGCCGCTGTCGGTGAACTGGCGCGACACCTCCCGCGTATGTGTCTCAGAGACCTCGCCCTCCCACTCCGAGCTGGCATCCGCGTCGAGCCGCCAGAATGGGACATAGGCGCCCTGTCCGCGGTCGAGTGTCGAGCGAGATTGCAGGTCGCTCGGCGCGAAGAAGGACTTGCCGAGCCACGTGCGGACGCTATCGATCGAGGCGTCCTTGTCGATGGAGAACGGCAGGACGAGCTTCCCCACGTCCTCCGGCACGGTCGCGCCGGCCGCAGTCGCGCGAACGGCAGCCTCGGTGCCGCAGAACGGGCAACGCAACGTCTGGGTGCGTGGGTCGAATGATGTCGTAGCCCCGCAATTCGCACAGGTGAAGGTCTGCAGTGTCGTTGAGCTATCAGTCGACATGACGAATCCTGCCTGAATTGGGCAGCCTGCCCTCTGGCTATCGCGTCAATATCGGAGTGTACGGCGGGTTTGCTGGCGTCGCAATTGCTTCTGTCCGGTTGACCGCAACGTCGTTGGTGGACACAATCCACACTGGTGCGTGATCGTCACCGTTGACCGCAAAGGGGTTTCCTATGAGCGCTCCACACGCCGACCTGACCTCCCAACCCGTCGCCTGGCGTCCCGACGCCGGCCGCCTTGCCCGCAGCCGGGCGCTGGCGTT
>CALMXF010000050.1 GCA_937870985.1 uncultured Chloroflexota bacterium | reverse complement strand
CGCCGCACGCGGCAAGGAGGCCGGCGATCGCAGGCGAGGCAAGCCCGATTGCGACCGCGCGCTTCAGGAACGATCGTCGCGTTCCAACGCCGCCCATCAACGACTGAATCTGGCGAGATCCGAGAATTCGTTCGTCTCTCACATTTCCCATCCCTTCGATGGCTCCATGCCATCGTTACTACTCAGCAGGATTCCTGCTCCCAAAGGACCACACATAGGACAACCTCGGAGTGAGCCATGACGATCGAGCCTGGCAGGTCGGCGATTCCACCTCCCTTCGGAACGCGGACACTTCCATGAGACGTTATCTGAGGCGGGTGCGGGGATCGAAGTAGTCACGCAACCCGTCACCGAGGAGGTTGAAGCCAATCACCGTCAGGGTGAGTGCGATGCCGGGGAACGTCATATACCACCAGGCAACGCGGAAGTAGGCGCGAGCGCCGGCAATCATCGTCCCCCATTCCGGTGATGGGGGTTGCGCGCCAAGCCCGATGAATGAGAGCCCCGCAGTCGCCAGCACCGCGTAGCCAACATCGACGGTGGCTTGAACAATGATCGGCGCCATCGTGTTCGGAAGTATGTGGCGGAGCAGGACGCGACTCGGGCGCATACCGATCGCGTGCGCTGCCTCGACGAAATCACGCTCGCGGATCATCAACACCTGTCCGCGAATCAGGCGGGCATACCATGGCCAGTAGACGAGCGTCAGCGCAATGATCACATTCTTGAGGTCGCGGCCGAGCGATGCCGCGATGCCCATCGCCAGGATCAGTGCTGGAAATGCCAGGAAGATATCGGTAATGCGCATCAACACCTCGTCGACCCAACCACCGACGTAGCCGGCAACCGCGCCGATGAGAACGCCGGCGGTGATCGCAATCGAGAGGATCATGGTGGCGATGCCGAGTGAGATGCGCGTCCCGGTCAGCACGCGACTCAGAATGTCGCGGCCTAGCTCGTCGGTGCCGAGCCAATGCGCTGCTGATGGTGGCGCCAACTTGTTGGCGATGTCCGGAACGATCGGGTCATATGGCGCAAGCAGGCGACCGAAGATGGACAGGAAGATGAACACCGTGATGATGCCGAGGGCAAGGACATTCAACGGGGTCTCGCCCGCGAACCGACGGAGAAAGTAGCGTAGCCCCGAGCGTGACTGATACTTGAGGGTCGACTGCTGACGAAGGTCCCCGATGTTGGTTTCGGCAGCTTGCGCGTCCACGTCTGTCATTTCGTTCGTAGCCTCGGATCCACCAGAACGTATGCGATATCGACGAACATGTTCATCAGCACGTAACCCGCGCCGATAACAAGCGTGACCGAGATAACTGCGTTCTGATCCATGTTCTGGATGGCCTGAAACGCATACCTGCCGATACCCGGCCAGGAGAAGACAATCTCGACCAGCACCGCGCCACCCAGCAACAGGCCGATCTGCAAGCCGATGACGGTGATTGCGGGCAGCATTGCATTCTTCAGCCCGTGGCGAACGACGACGGCGCGTGACGCCAACCCCTTCGCTCGCGCGGTGCGAATGTAGTCCTGCCCCATCACCTCAAGCATGCCGGCGCGAGCCATCCGGGTGATGACGGCCAGGCCACCGAAGCCCAGAACGAACGCCGGCATCAGCAAGTGCTGCATCGCCGTCCACCACACGCTGAGGTTGCCGGTCAGCAAAGCGTCGATCGTGAACAGGTGCGTGATCGCTCGCGGGGGGTCGACGCCGACCGGCAGCCGCTGGCCATCCGGCAATAGCCCTAGTCGTGAGAACAGGAAGAATTGCAGCATCAGCGCAAGCCAGAACGAGGGGATCGACAAACCAAGCACCGAGACAACACGACCGAACGCATCGATTGCGGTATTGCGCCGAACTGCCGACACGACCCCGAGCGGCAGCCCGACCGCGACAGCGAAGACAACCGCATAGAGTGTGAGCTCGATCGTCGCCGGCAGGTATTCACGCAGGTCGACGGCGACGGGTCGGCGTGTTGTGAGCGACTTGCCGAAATCGAGCCTGACGATGCCGGTCACGTAGCTGATGTACTGCGTCATCAGCGGCTTGTCGAGACCATACTCCTCACGGATTTTCTCAACCGCCTCCGCGCTGGCGCGCGGGCCGGCGATCGCCCGCGCAGGGTCCGACGGGACGACATGTGACAGAGAGAACGTGATGGCTGAGAGCGCAACCAGCACGAAGACGAGCGCTATGAGGCGACGCACGACCAATGTCAAGACCATGTAGAGCTATCCTGTTTCCTGCGCACGTCAGTGGCCCTGGCGATCTCGATGGTATCAGCGAAACAACAGGTCTACGATCGCTGCCGGTTGGAAGGAGCCTCAGCAGAATAGCTGCCTGCTCCGATAGATCTGTTAGACATCGTCGCGGATTGGATCGCTTGTGAATCTCGCCGCACTCTACCAGCGCACCCGATCCGGTGTCAACGATCTCACGGCGATTGTTGTCAGGTCGCTTGCCGTTTGGCATATCGGATAGCGAGCCACCCTGCCGAATCAGCAGCATCAGC
>CALMXF010000049.1 GCA_937870985.1 uncultured Chloroflexota bacterium | reverse complement strand
GGGAATGGTCTCCGCGACGGCGTTGCGTGTGCCCGGAGCGCAGGCTGTCGAGCGTTGGCGCGAGCGGCTGCAGTTGTTCGGCGTGCCGGTTGGCGAGGTCGAAGAGCGCGGTGGGAGGGCATTCATCCGCTTTGTCGACCCGGAAGGCCAGTCGCTGGAGATCGTCGACGACCTTGTCGATGGAGCCACCGCGCCGGTTGCGCCGGGCGAGCCATGGGTTGCTGGCCCAGTCGAGGCCGACTACGCGATTCGCGGTCTGGACGGGGTCACGCTCTCGCTCCGGTCGTTGGCGCCGACTGCGGCAATTCTCACGACTCTGCTGGGCTTCCGGCAGGTGGCTGAATATGACGAGGCCGGCCATCGCGCGGTGACCTACGAGGTTGGCCCGGGTGGTCCCGGCGCCGAAATTCGGCTCATCGAGCGGCCAGACCTTCCGCGACGGGCGATGATCGGCGCGGGCGGTGTCCACCATATTGCACTGCGCGCGCCGGACGATGCCGAGCACCTCGCCTGGCGAGACCGGTTGGCCGCTGTCGGCATCCCGATTACTCCGGTAATCGATCGTTTCTACTTCAAGTCAGCGTACTTCCGCGAGCCGGGCGGCGTGCTGTTCGAGTTGGCGACTGACGGGCCAGGCTTCGCGGTTGACGAGGATGCGGCGCATCTGGGTGAATCGCTGGCATTGCCGCCGTTCCTCGCGCCACGTCGGCTCGAGATCGAGGCAGGACTGAAGCCGATCGAGTCAATCGTCCTTGAGCCACTGGCGAGCCGACTTCAGTAGCGTCAGTCTGCTTCCGACAGAGATGAAACGGGGCGGGCGCCATGCCCGCCCCTTGCGCTGCCTGCGTGGCGCGATGGTGACCCTATGGGTGCGTGTCCACGACCTGGCCGGCGGCATCGCGCAATGTGACGACCCCGCCGGAGACGTTCTGGCAGAGACCCCAGTGCAGAATCGCCCAGTTGTGCTTGATGATGTCGGTTCCCGTGCACGTCCTCACGGTCACGAAGAAGGCCGCCTTCACCGTGATGTCCGGGAATGTGAAGACGTGGCCCGAGGCATCGGACAAGGTCCAGCCGGCCATATTGACCGAGCTCTCACGAGGAGTCTTGTTCCAGATGTTGATCTCCTCGTTCTTCGTCCCGGTATTCTGGATCGATGCGATCACGACGACGTAGTCGCTATTCGCTGGCGGCGGGGTTGGAGATGGTGATGGCGTCGGTGAGGGCGTTGGCGATGGTGTCGGGCCAACTGGCGTTGTCTCGCCGTAGCGCCACTCGTAGTAGTGTTGGCCAACGTTGCCGGCTTCCACCTTCCAGCCATCCGAATTGCCCGGTGTCCAGGTCAGGCAGCGCCGCTCGAAGCACTGCAACAGCACCTGCTGCTCGTTGCCCTGCACCGCCACGGTCGTCCAGTATGCCTCGGTGATCGGATAGCCGGTGGCGTAGAACGAATTCTCGAACAGGCGGTCTTCCACGAGCTGCCCGTTCGTGGAAACCAGACCGCTGGAGTTCATGAAGTCCCAGAACACCGAGGCGACGGTATGGTCGACCCCCGGCTGCTGGACGCGATGGGCGGCAGTCACGCCGAGTTGGCCGAGCGTCGTCGATACGCCGACATGTCCGTTCGCGTCGAGCGTCGCGACGATTGTCTGCCCTTCGGGCGTAGCGCCGGCCGACCGCAACGGCGCGAGCTGCGCGTAGGTCGGGCCATTGTTCTCGCCCGGGTCGCCCGCGATGTGGATCTGCGCCGGATTGCGCTGCTGGAAGGTGTTATCCCCGACTTGCATCTTGCCGGTGATGAGCTCGACGACCAGCAGCCCATTGGTCACGCTCCACGGGCTGTCAGTGGCAACCGATGCATCGGTCGCCAGCTCCATACGACTCTTGTCGAAGTACTGAACGGTGCGCTTGCCGCCGTTCGCCTGGGCGTAGTCCTCCTGCATCGCTGGGGTGAACGCGGCCGGCCCCCACATCCAGGTTCGGGCGACCGCTCCGTTGACAACCGGCTGGTCAGTTCGGGCCCAGGTGCGCTGGAAGGCGTCGTTGGCTGGCTGCTCGGCGGACGCCTGTGCCTGCGCGAACGCGACGAAAACCAGTATCGCCGCGAACGCGACGACCGGCGCCCGCATCGCTCGTGACAGCATGAGATTGTCCCCTCCGTTGTCGCCGCAGCTGGCGGCGCGTGTGCGAACGGAGGAACCGTGCCACACCGACCATGGCTCCACCAGCAGCGCGGAGGAGGTGTGAGGAAATTGAGACGGTCGGACTCAGAACTTCATCATGGCAAACGCTCGCGCGTAGCGCTCGTCGTCCAGTCGCGCGCGATCGGGATTTGTCCCCCGGGTCACCGCGAACCAGTAGGCCAGCAGATGCAGGGGCACGAGCGTCGTTATCGCCGAGAACGGCTCGGCAATGGCTGGCACGACGACCCAGCCGGCCGCGCCCTCGCGCAATTCCTCTGGCGTCCCATCACTGACGATGATTCGATCGACCCCGATCTCCTTCGCCTCATCGGAAAGCGTGATCGTCCGCTCCTGTCCCAGGCCGGCTGGCGCGACAAGAACCATCAGATCTCCCTGCTCGACCGCCGCAAATGGCCCGTGCAGCACTTGCTCGGTCGATGTGCCTTCGGTGTCGAGGTAGGCGGCCTCCTTGATCTTCAGCGCCGCTTCCATCGCGGTCGCGCTGGCCGCCCCGGCCCCCGCCAGCCAGATCTTCCGGTGACCGACGTGCGCTTCGGCGAGCGAGCGGATCAGCGACTCCGTTTCCAGCGCGCCGCGCAACATCGGGGTATCGATCGCGCCCGGCAGCACTGCATTCACGCGGATATTGCGGCCGGCATATTCAAGGCTGCCGGTCTTGGTCAGGCCGATGACGCCGTGCTTTGCTGCAACATAAGCCGCGTTGT
>CALMXF010000048.1 GCA_937870985.1 uncultured Chloroflexota bacterium | reverse complement strand
CAGAGCGCGCGGACGACCGCGTCACGACGAGAGGTCGCTGCTCGGCCGTCGAGGATCACCCGGCAGCGTGGCATCGGCTGGCCGGCCTCGTTTGGAAACTCACGCTCGGCGCGGACTCCGGGCACGGCAGAGAACGCAGCAACCCAGCCGGCAACATCCGCTTCGTAGCCTGCGATGCGCGCGAGGTGGTCCTCGGCCAGATAGCGCTCGACGGCAGCCAGCAGGCCGGCCATCTCCTCTTTGCCAACCTTCATCGAGCGACCCAGTCGCGGGTTTGGCGACCCATGCTGGCGGATAGCGGCGACCAGATCGGGCCGGCCGACGACCAGCCCGCTGGCCTGTGGCCCGCGCAGATCCTTGCCACCGCTGAAGATGGCGAGGTCAGCGCCCTGTTCGCGGGTGTAGCGCCAGAGATTCTCGGGCGGGGGAAGTTGGGCCGCTCCATCAACGATTACCGGCACGGAGCGCGCATGGGCAATCTGGACGACCTCTGCGAGAGGAAGAGCCCCTTCGGCGAGATGCTCGCCAGCGACGAAGAGCACCGCGGCGGTGTCGGCGTCGATCGCCAATTCCAGCTCGACCGGGTGGACCTCCGGCTCGACTCCGATCTCGACCAGCGTCGCGCCGGCCAGCGCGACCGACGGAAGGTAGGGGATGCGGTGCGGACGCTGGTAGACGATCTTCGACGGAAGACCGGGGCGGTCGGGCATCCTGGCGATGGCGACCGGGTCGTTGCCGGTCATACAGGCGAGGGTGGCGAGGGTCAGGCCGGCCGCTGCGCCGGTCGTGACGCAAGCGGCGTCGTTTCGCGTGAGCGCGGCCAGCCGCTTGCCGACGGCATCGTGCAGCTCAACGATATCGACGTAGCTGCGCGCGGCTGCATCCATCGCCCAGCGGACCTCGTCCGGCATCAACGATCCGCCGAGGCGAGTCAGCCGCGCATCGGCGTTGAGTACTCGACGGATTCCCAGGTCGTCGTAGATCGTCATCGACCGTCACCCCGATGCTAGCGCGCCAGCGCAGAGATCCACTCCGGCAACCGCTCGTCGCCGATGACGCGATTCAGGACGCGCAGCTCGGACAGCCTCGAGGTCTGGCCGGCAAGCAGCTCCTCGGGCGAGATATCGGCCTCCTCGGCGAGGTCAGAATCCTCCTCGAGCTGCGCGATCAGCGCATCACGCCAGGCGCGGACCTCGTCGTGATCGAGCGGGGCGTCTCCCTCCGGCTCCAGGCTCGCGATTGCCCATTGGCGGCTGACGAGGGTGCCGATCGCGGTGAGCTGCCAGCGGAAGCCGCTATCGTCGCGCGCGATAGCGCCGTGGCGCGAGAGCTCGCTGATCTGCGAAATGACGATCGCCGTCTCGATCGGCTGACCAGTGATGTGCTGGTGCAACAGGCCGGCCGTCTGAGCCAGCGTGATCTCGTCAAGCGTCTGGCCGGACTGGGCCAGCGCGATCATGACTCCGACCCGCACCGGACTGCTGGCAATAAAGCTGGCGGTCTCGACCCAACTTGCCATATTGGCGTGCTCCTCTTCTGTCCGTTCCCAATACCTGACTCATTATCCCCCGTCGCGCCAGGGTCGGCTGCTACAATCGTCATTCGTTCTCCCGATCGGAAGGATCCATCGATGCGAGAGACTCCGACTCGCCTGACCGGCGCTGAGCGCGCGTTCCTGGCACGGATGCCGAAGCCGGAGCTGCACGTCCACCTGGAGGGTTCCGTGCGACCCGAGACGTTGCTCGACCTGGGGCGACGACACGGGGTCGTGTACCCGTTCGACGACACAAACGGCGCGCGTGACTGGTATCGGTTCCGCGACTTTCCCCACTTTATCGAGGTTTTCATGGCAGTCTGCGATAGCCTCCAGACCAGCGAAGACTACGAGCGGGTGACGTGGGAGCTGGCCGAGACGGCCCGCGCCGAAAACATCCCGTACCTGGAAGTGACGATCTCGCCGACTTCGCCGCTGAAGCCGCGGACGAAGGCAATGCCCGATCTTGTGCTGGCCGGCTGCCGGGCCGGAGCGCGCCAGGGATGGGACGATTTCGGTGTTCGGATCCAGTTTATCGTCGATGCGGTCAGAGTCCGCGCGCCGGATGAGGTAACTGCGATCGCCGAATGGTGCGTCGCGAACCTGGGCGACGGGTTGGTCGGGATCGGGCTGGGCGGCACCGAGATCGGCTATCCAGCAGCCCCTCACGCGGCAGCGATCGAATTTGCGCGTCGCAATGGCGCGCGGGTCAGTCTGCACGCGGGGGAAACAGTCGGGCCAGAGAGCGTCTGGGACGCGCTGGAGAGCGGCGCGGAACGGATCGGCCACGGGGTCACGAGCATCCACGACCCGGAGCTTGTCCGCCGCCTGGCGGCAAACCGGGTGGTGCTGGAGGTCTCACCGACCAGCAACATTCGCCTTGGAGTGGCGTCGAGCTACGCGACTCACCCGATCCGGGCGCTTCACGACGCGGGGGTGCCGGTAACGGTGAACACCGACGATCCGCCGATGTTCGACGCGACGATGACCGGCGAGTACGTCGCCCTGGCCGAGGAAGCCGGCTTCGACATCGATGAGCTGTCGGCAATGGCTCGGCGGGCAGCCGAGGCGGCCTTCTTGCCGGACAGCGAGCGCGCGGAGCTCGTCGCGCGCATCGACAGGGAGGTCGCCACCCTGCGCGAGGATCTGGCGTCGGATTGTCCCGGTTGAACGTTGGTTTGCCTGCGATGTAGCATTTCAGGTATTGCCTCGGCACGGCCGTGCCGCTCGAACGCCTGGATCGACAGCAACGCCCAGGCAGCATCGAGGCGCCGTGAGCGACGGGCATCCTCGTGGTGAGGGGAACGGGACACGGCGGCGATCAGGCCGGCCGTGCGACGAGCAGCAGGGTTAACCATGGGACAGGCAGCGAGCGATTCGCGCGCGGATCGCGCAATTCCCGACATCGTCATCCGGCGGCTGCCGATCTACGTTCGGACACTCCGGCTGATCGCCAGCGAGGGGATTCCGACCGTCTCGTCCGACGATCTGGCACGCCTGATCGGCGTTACTGCGGCGCAGATTCGCCGAGACCTGTCCTACTTCGGCAGGTTCGGCAAACAGGGCAAGGGGTATAACGTGGCGACGCTCGTCGCCACGATCGAGCATATTCTCCATCTCGATCAGCAGTGGGATGTCGCGCTGGTTGGCTTCGGCCACCTCGGGCAGGCGCTGGCCGCCTACCGCGGCTTCGGCGCTACGACGTTCGAGATCGTCGCCATCTTCGACCGCAGCCCGGCGAAGGTCGGCCAGACATCAGAGGACGGCGTGCCGGTGTTGACTGCCGACGAGATCACCCGCGTGGTGCGGGAGCGGGATATCCGGATGGGTATCATCGCCGTCCCGGCATCCGCCGGCCAGGAGGTTGCGGATGCGCTGGTCGCGGGCGGGGTGCGCGCCATCCTGAATTACGCGCCGGTGATCCTCCGCGTGCCGGAGGATGTCTGGGTGCGAGAGATCGACCCGACCGGGGCAATGCAGTCGATGACATACTATCTGAACGATGACGCCGCCCCGCCCGACTCGTCGACGGAGCGATACCGCCGCGCCGCGCTCGAGGCGACGCCGGGCTGGTAGGCAGGACGGGGAGAGCGTGGGAACGAGCGGCAAGGCACTGACACGGCCGGCCGCAGGTGTCTTCCTCACCCTGCTCGCGTGCTATCTGCTCACCCACGGCGGGACGTTCTACAGTTCCGACGGTTATGTCATGTACGCGACGGCAAAGGCACTGGCGCTGCAGCACACAATCGTGCTGGCGCCGAACCCCGACGTGGCCTGGCAGATCGTCCAGGGGCAGCACGGGCTGTACTTCTCGAAGTATGGGCTGGGGCAGCCGCTACTGGCGACGATCCCGATCCTGCTGGCAAAGGCGCTCCGTGAATCAATCCTCAGTGGAGTGCTCGATGAGGCGCTCTCCATCTACGCTGTCTCGCTACTGAACCAGGTCGTCACCGCGGCCAGCGGCGCGCTCGTCTTTTTGCTGGCCGTCCGTCTGGGCAACGGCATCCGCCTGGCGGTCGGGCTGGCGTTGGCCTGGGGGTTGACGACGCTGGCCTGGCCATATTCGAAGACGTTCTTCAGTGAGCCGTTGTTCACCGCCTGCCTGCTACTGGCGGCGCTGGGGCTGCTGGCCTACCGGCAAGAGGGCAACCGCTGGCGCTACGGCTGGCTGGCGCTGGCGAGTCTCGGTCTCGGCTACGCCGTGCTGACGCGGGTCGTCGGTGCGTTGCTCCTGCCGCCGTTCCTCGCCTACGCTGCCTGGGCCGCGCTGCCGCATCCGGAGGGCGAGCCGCTGCGCCGGTTGATCCGGCGGCCGGCCAGCGGGGTCGACTGGTGGCGCTCGG
>CALMXF010000047.1 GCA_937870985.1 uncultured Chloroflexota bacterium | reverse complement strand
CGAGCAGAAGCCGATCGCAGCCAGCGCCAGCATCGCCACGCCGATTGCCAGCGGGATCGCGCCAACCAGGGCGAGCGTGAGGTCGAGCGCGCCGAGCGCGGCGGCGGTCGTGAACAGCATCCAGCGCTTGACGGATGTCACGAGAAAAGCCAGCGCCAATGCGCCGATCAGCGATCCAACGCCGGAGGCCGCCATCAGCGCGCCAAACGCCCCGGCCCCGCCGTGGAGGTCGTGCTTGGCCAGCAATGGTATCCAGACGTTGAAGTTCATCCCGAACGTTGCCACCAGTCCGACCAGCAGGATCGGGCGGAGAATATCCTCGGTCGAGCGCACGTAGCGCAGCCCTTCGCGCATCTGCTGCAGGCCGCGCCCGCGAACGACAGTGACGTGCGGGCCAAGCTTCATCAGCAGCAACCCTGCGATCACCGCCAGGTAGGAAAGTGAATTCAGCCCGAAAGCAGCCGCCGGCCCGACGGCTGCCAGCAGCACGCCAGCCACCGCCGGCCCGATGATCCGCGCCGCGTTGAAGAGCGACGAGTTGAGGGCGATCGCGTTCATCAGATCGTCCTTGCCGACCATCTCGACGACGAACGCCTGTCGCGTTGGCATGTCGAAGGCGTTCACGACCCCCAGGCAGAAGGCGATCGCGTAGACCATCCATAGCTCGATCCGGCCGGTCCAGGTCAGAAACGCGAGCAGGCCGGCCAGAACACCGGAGAGCGACTGGGTGACAACCAGCAGATTGCGCTTGTTGACCCGATCGACCAGCACGCCAGCGAAGAGCCCGATCAAGAGCACCGGCGCGAACTGGAAGACGCTAACCAGGCCGAGCAGGAGCGCCGAGCTCGTCAGCGTCAGAACCAGCCACGCCTGGGCCAGCGACTGCATCCAGGTGCCAGTGACCGACACGAGCTGGCCAAACCAGAACAGCCGGTAGTTGCGGTACCGGAATGCGGCCAGCCCGCGCGGCAGCCGCGACCAGATATCCCGCCGCCGGCGATCCTGGAGCTCACCGCCACGATCAGCCACACATCACCCCTCACCCCATCCCCGGCCGGCCGTTGCCGGAGGCCGCTGTCCTCGTGGGATCGTCACGCTAGTCTCCTGCCAGCGCCTCGGCCTGCTCTCGCGCCTCGACCCGCTCCACCTGGACGACGTCGCGTTTGTTGTTTTTCTCATTCCGCATCAGTGACGCTGTTACCGCGCCGCAAGCACAGACGATCGCGCTGACGAAGAACGTGTTATGAATCCCCGACACGAACGCCAGCTGGATGTCATGGAAGATCTGCGGCAGCAGGGCCGCCTGCTCTGGCGGGACAATCTGCGGCACCAGCTCGAACTGGCTGCTCTTGACCGCCTCGACCAGCCTGGTGTGGATTGCCGGATCGAGCGGCAGTGTATCGAGCCGCTTGCTGGCATAGATTCCGACCCACGACTGGAGCAGCGACCCGAGGACCGCGATCCCCATCACCTGGCCAACATTGCGTGTCGTGTTCAGAATCCCGGACGCGCTGCCGGCGATTCGCGTTGGCACCTCGCGCATGGCAGCCGCGGTCATCGGGGCGAAGGTCATCCCCATGCCTGCGCCAGTCACGATCAGGGCCGGCAAGAGCGACTGCCAGGTCGTCGAGGTGTCGATCGACGCGATGATCAGCAAGATCCCGACCGAGATCAGCGTCAGCCCGCCGGTCAGGATCCAACGCGCGCCGATTCGATCGGAGAGCCGGCCGCTCATCGGCGCGATGACCATGATCATGAGCGATGTCGGCATCATCGTCAGGCCAGCCCGGATCGGCGAGTAGCCGAGAACGCCCTGAAGGAACAGTGTCATCGGGAAGAAGATGCCCAGCATCCCGAAGGCGACGACAAAGGCAATCGCGCTACCGACCGAGAAATTCCGTAGCCGGAATAGCTCCAGCTTCATCATCGGATCGCTCGCTCGGTGCTCCCACCAGACGAACGCGCCGAGCAGCGCCAGCCCGCCAACGAACAGACCCAGGATCACCGGGTTGGTCCAGCCCATCGAATTCCCTTCGATGAGCGCGAAGACAATCGCGAAGATGCCAAGGCCGGAGAGCAGCACCCCGCCCCAGTCGATCTTCCGGCTGGCATGGGGATCGACCGACTCCGGCACGATGGCCAGCGTTGCCAGGATCGCGACGATCCCGACCGGCACGTTGATCAGAAAGATCCACTCCCAGGCGTAATGGGTCACGATCAACCCGCCGACGACCGGCCCAACCACCGCGCCGAGCGAGACAATGCTGCCCCAGATGCCCATCGCGGCCCCGCGCTTATCCGCCGGGAAGACGACGGTGATCAATGAGAGGGTCTGCGGCATCATGAATGCGCCACCCACACCCTGGAGGACACGGGCAAAGATCAGGGCGTTTACCCCGGAGATACCGACCAGAGCGCCCAGCCAGCCCGACACACCACAGAGCGCCGAGGCGGCAGTGAAGATCGTCATCCCGACGATGAACAGCTTCTTGCGCCCGAACACGTCGCCCAGCCGCCCGAACGACAGGAGCAACACGGCGTAGGCCAGGATATACGCGTCCAGCACCCACTGAATCTCGGAGAGCGTCGTCTCCAGGCCGATCTGGATCTTGCGCTGGGCGACATTCACGACGGTCGAATCCACCAGAAGCATGAACACCGCCGTGCAGAGCACGACGAGGATCAGCCAGGGATTCCGGGTCGGCTCGACATCCACGCTGGCCGGCATCGCCTCCGGGCGCGGGGGGAGTGTTGTCGACATGGTGCTCCTTCGTCAGCGAATCAGGCGGGTCCGTGAGAGGTCGGCAGCAACGCTTGTTCCTCTGCCGGTGTGTCGGGCGGCGCCATGGAATCTGTCGTCGTCAACGGATAGCCAGGAAGCTCGTGGGGGGCGCGCTGGAGTGCCTCCACGAGCGCATTCAGGACAGGGACAAACGACGATCGGTGCTCTTCCGGAAGGCTACCCAGCGCGGCGCGAATCTGCGCATGGCGCATGTCATGGAACTGCCGGCCGAGATCTCGGGCCAGCGGTGTCAGGTCGATCAGCACCTTGCGTCGGTCGGCGGGGTTAACCGCGCGGTCCGCCAGGCCATCTTCCAGCAGCCGATCGACCAGCTCCGATGCGGTCGGCAGCGAGATCCCAAGCTCGCGGGCCAGATCGCTCAGCGCGGCCGGCCCGGCGCGATAGAGGTAGCCAAGTGCCTTGACCTGCCCGAGGGAACGCCCGGCGTTCATCGGGTGCGCCATCAGCGAGCCGTACAGCCGCCGGCCGATCACCGGCAACGCCGCCATCGCCTCTCCGATTTGCCTCTCCTCGTCGATCATCTCGCTCTCCGATTCATTCGCATTCCGAATGATACGGATTCCGAAGTATTCGACAACTGTCCCAGCGGACAGGTTTCGGAGGGCAGGCAGGACGCAGTCGAGATCCCGGTGGGTCATCTCCGCATCGCCATCAGCGCAATCGGCCGGCGAGACGGTGCCAAACCGGAGCGGTCGTCCACCATCCATCGCCTCCCCTCTTGACTCTTATGCACTGATCGGTAACTCTTGGGCGAAACATAAGGATGTTCAGGTTTACACAGATTTCCTGACCATTGAGGGGACACAAGACCCGGTGCAGCTCTGGATGCTAGGGACGAATTACGAGCGCGCGTCGGTCGAGGTCCGCGAGCGGATGGCCTTCGGCAGCGAGGACCTTATCGACGGTGTGCGCCAGATCGGCCATATCGCTCGCGAGGGCGTCATCCTCTCCACCTGCAATCGCACCGAGCTTTACGGCCTGTTTGACGCCGGAGTGGACGGCGGCGCGGCGCTGCGACAGCTGGTCGTCAGCGCGCGTGACCTACCAAACCCGGTCGTTTCGGCCGCGACCTACCAGCAGGCCGGCCCGGAGGCCATCCGCCACCTCTACCGCGTCTCTTGCGGGCTCAACTCGATGATGCTCGGCGAGCCGCAGATCCTCACCCAGGTGCAGGACGCGCTGGCCATCGCCCGTTCCGAGGCCGTCGCTGGCCCGGTCATCACCCGTCTCTGCACCGACGCGCTGCGTGTCGGCAAGCTGGCCCGGACGAAGACCGGTATCGCTCGCAATCGACTGTCCATTTCACACGCCGCGATCGACCTTGCCGCCCGGGAGATCGGAACGCTGGCCGGCCGCCGCGTCGTCGTCCTCGGCGCGGGTGAGATCGGCGCCGTCACTGCCCGCATCCTTCGCACGGCCAATACCGCCGACCTGGTGATCATCAATCGCTCGCCCGAGCGCGGACAGGCGCTGGCTGCCGCAGTCGAAGGCCGCTACCGGCCGCTCGACGCGCTGGCCGACGAGCTGGCCGACGCGGCCGTCGTTTTCTCGGCCATCGAGGCGCCCAGTTACA
>CALMXF010000046.1 GCA_937870985.1 uncultured Chloroflexota bacterium | reverse complement strand
CCAGCGACTGCTCGGACTCGCCTGGCGCGCGCGCGGCGTCCTGGAGAGCCACCTCGTCGGCATTTCGGATGAACTGCTCTACATCGCGCCCGAGGGCGAGTGGCACATCCGCCAGATCCTCGCGCATCTGGCCGGAACGGATGCCTGGCTGCGCGACCAGATTCTGGGGGCGACGCGGGCCACTTCGCAGGAGTAGAGTCGGCCCTACGGATGGGTTGCTATGCAGACAAGAAAGGACGAGGCGCTCATGTCGCCTCGCCCTTTGCGTAGATCGTCTTACAGCCTGTTGGAGGCGACCTCTCCGCCCTTCATGACGAACGAGATGCTGGCCGGCTGGCGCAGGATGGCGACGTTGTCGAGCGGGTCGCCGTCGACCAGGATCAGATCGGCCCACTTGCCGGCTTCGAGCGTGCCGGTCTTGTCGCCCCATTGCAGGAGCTCGGCGGCCGTCTTCGTTGTCGCGACGATTGCGTCCATCGCCTTCATGCCGGCCCGGCACATCAGATCGACCTCGATCGCGTTCTCGCCCTGCCGATTGAACGGGGTGCCCGCGTCGGTCCCCATCGCGATCTTGACGCCGGCCTTGTAGGCGCGGGCGAAGCTCTCCAGGTGCGCCTCCTGTGCGGCGCGAGCCTTGCGCACGGCATAGACCGGGATGCCCGCCTCTTCGCCGTACTCAACGATCTGGTAGACGGCGTTGAGCGTCGGGACGAAGTAGACGTTGTTGTCGATCATCATCTGGGCAGCTTCGTCGTCGATCCAGAAGCCATGCTCGATGCTGTTGATACCCGCGTTGATCGCGTTCTTGATTCCCTGGTTGCCCTGGGCGTGGGCGAAGGTGTAGACGCCGTGCATCCTGGCCTCGTGGATGCCGGCTGCCATCTCTTCGACGGTGAACTGCGGCACGGCCGGCTCGTCGCCGTCCGACATGACGCCGCCGGTGGCCGAGACGAACTTGATGCAGTCCGCGCCCATCTTCAGCATCAGGCGGGTTGTTCGACGCACTTCATCCGGGCCGTCAACCAGGCCGGCGTTGTCGATGTGGACCTCGGGCTTGTAGTAGCTATCGCCGTGGCCGCCGGTGCTGGTCAGGCCGTAGCCGGGCGCGCGCATTCGTGGACCGACGACGAGTCCGGCGTTGATCGCGTCACGGATAGCGATGTTCGTGTAGCCGTGCGCGCCGGCGTCGCGGACGGCAGTGAATCCGGCCTCCAGCAGCGCCTTGGCGTGGACAACCGACTTGATCGCGGCGTATGCGTTCGTCTCCTTGAGCCGACGCATCGGGTTCGGGCTGCCGTCCGAGCCGATATGGATGTGGGTGTCGATCATGCCCGGCATGATCGTGCGGCCCTTGGCGTTGATCACCTCGGCGCGGCCGGCCGATATCGCGCTGGCTGGCCCGACCTCGACGATCTTGTCCCCCTCGACCAGCACCGCGCCGTCAACGATCGGATCCGTGCCGGTGCCGTCGATCAGCACACCGCCGCGAATGAGATACCGTCCTGCCATTGTGAATCTCCCCTCTCTCTGCTTCCCCACGCCGCGTCACGGCGTTTTCGGGGGTACTGTACCGCAACTGGACCTCACCCCCTGCCCCCTCTCCCCGCTGGAGAGGGGGTGTCTGATTCGGCGGGAACGCCGCCGGTTGCCAACTCCCCCTCTCCCCGCGGGAGAGGGGGCAGGGGGGGTGAGGTCCCCAACACCAACGCGGGCGGAGGATCACTCCCCCGCCCGCGTCCCGCATCCAGTCTCCTGGCCGCTATGCTGCCTTGACTGCCTCGATCAGCTTGCTGAGCGAGGCGCGGGCGTCGCCGAAGAGCATCGAGGTCTTCGGGTCGTGGAACAGCATGTTCTCGATGCCGGCGAAGCCGGAGCTCATGCTGCGCTTGAGGACGATGATGTTCTTCGCCTGGTCGACGTTCAGGATCGGCATCCCGTAGATCGGGCTGCTCGTGTCGCTGCGCGCCGCCGGGTTGGTAACGTCGTTCGCGCCGATGACCAGCGCGACGTCGGTGTTGGCGAAGTCGTCGTTGATCTGCTCCATCTCGTAGAGATCGTCGTAGGCGACGTTGGCCTCGGCGAGGAGCACGTTCATGTGGCCAGGCATACGGCCGGCCACCGGGTGGATCGCGTATCGCACATCCACGCCGCGCTCCTTCAGCATGTCGGCCAGCTCGCGAACCTGTTGCTGAGCCTGGGCGACGGCGAGGCCGTAGCCCGGCACGATGATGACACGCTCGGCGTAGGCCAACGGGATCGCCGCGTCCTCGGCGGTGATCTCGCGGATCGGCAGTGCGGCGCCGCCTGCGCCAACGGCGGCGCCGGTGGGGTGGTGCGCGCCGAACGCTCCGAACAGCACGTTGGAAACCGAGCGGTTCATTGCGCGGGCCATCAGCAGCGTCAGGAACGCGCCGGAAGCGCCGACAAGCGCGCCGGCCACGATCAGCGCCTGATTCGACAGCTGGAAGCCGGTGATCGCCGCCGCAACGCCGGTGAAGGAGTTCAGGATGGCAATGACGACCGGCATGTCCGCGCCGCCGATCGGCAGGACGGTTCCCAGCCCGAGCAGCAGCGCAAGGGCGAAGACGGCCAGCAGCATCAGCTTGGCAGTGCTGCCTTCGACGAAGCCGCCAGCGACCGCGACACCGAGCACGGCGATGCCGAGCGCGACGACCGCGTTGATGACATTCTGACCGGTCCAGATAATCGGCCGGCCGGAGATCTTCTCCTGCAGCTTGAGGAAGGCGATGACGCTACCGGAGAACGAGATCGAACCGATGATGACGCCGAGAACGACCGAGACGGTCTGTCCGCGGCTGAGGTCATCGCTGAGATGCATGAACTCGCCGATGGCGACTAACGCCGCCGTCGCGCCACCCATGCCGTTGAAGATCGCGACCATCTGCGGCATCGCCGTCATCGGCACCTTGCGCGATGGGTAGGCCGAGGCGACTCCACCGATCGCGATGGCGACGATGATCAGGGCGACGTTGGTCATCGACATCCCGACGCCATGCTCGTCGTGGAGGAAGAACGTCGCCAGCACGGCGATTGCCATGCCGACCGCGGCGATCTGATTGCCCTGTCGCGCCGATGTCGGGCTCGACATGTAGCGCAGACCGAGAACGAACAGGAACGCGGCGACGAGATAGGCGAGACCGATCAGCCCGTCGCGCGTGGTGAACAGGTCGATCATCGCTTCTGCCCCGCCGATCCAGCGCCCGGCTTGCGCTTGAACATCTCCAGCATCCGGTCAGTGACGACGAAGCCACCGAATACGTTGGCCGCGCCGAGGATGACCGCGAGGAACCCGATGGCTTGCAGCCACCACTGGTCGGCCCAGCCGAGCACGATCATCGCGCCGAGAAGCACGATCCCGTGGATCGCGTTCGTTGCCGACATCAGCGGTGTGTGCAGCGTCGACGGCACCTTGCCGATGACCTCGACCCCCAGCAAAATCGCCAGCAGAAACACGTATATCCCGAGGATGACCTCGTTATCCATCCGCCTGCTCTCCACTCATGACGCTCTACCTCTCCTACCCCTACGACCGGTTTCCGGTCACGTACGCTAGCTGCGCGGCGCCATTGCGTTCTTCGTGGCCTCGTGGACGACCTCGCCGTTCATCGTGATTGTCGTGCCCTTGATGATGTCGTCGGCGAAGTTCATGTTCAACGTGCCCTGCTTGGTCAACATGATCGCCAGGAGATTCTGCAGGTTTTTGGAGTACATCTGGCTGGCGTGGAATGGCAGCGTGCTCGGCAGGTTCGTCAGGCCGACGATTGTCACGCCGTTCGGAGTCGTGATGACCTCGCCGGGGACGGTCAGCTCGCAGTTGCCGCCGGTCTCGGCCGCCATATCGACGATCACAGAGCCCGGCTGCATTCTGGCCACCGTGTCGGCCATGATCAGCTTCGGCGCTGCTCGGCCCGGGACAAGCGCGGTTGTGATGACAACGTCCGAACGCGCGGCGCGGTTGGCCATCGTCTCCTGCTGACGGCGCAGCAGCTCCGGCGATGCCTCGCGCGCGTAGCCGCCCGTGTCCTGCGTCTGCGCCTCGATGCCGGTCATGTCGACCTCGACGAACTTGCCCCCGAGCGACTCGACCTGCTCCTTGACGACCGGACGAGTGTCATACGCCTCGACAACGGCGCCGAGGCGACGGGCGGTCGCAATCGCCTGCAGGCCGGCAACGCCCGCGCCGACAATCAGCACCTTGGCAGGCGCGATTGTGCCGGCGGCAGTCATCAGCATCGGGAAGATCTTCGGCATGTTGTCGGCTGCCAGCAGGACTGCCTTGTAGCCGCCGAGCGTGCTCATCGCGGAGAGCACGTCCATTGATTGGGCGCGCGTTGTCCGCGGGATAGCGTCCATCGAAACCGCCGTCACCCCGCGCGCGGCCAGCGCGCTGACGAGGTCGTGGTTGACCAGCGGCTGGAGCATCGCCAGAAGGGTGCTGCCCTTCCGTAGCAGCGCGACTTCCTCCGGCTCCGGCTTCTGGATCTTCAGAATCAGGTCGGCCTGACCGTAGACAGCGGCAGCGTCTGGGACGACTGTCGCGCCCGCCGCCGCATAGGCGTCGTCGGTGTGGGCTGCCTCGAGGCCCGCGCGAGACTGGACGAGGACCGTGTGGCCGGCGGCCACATACTTCTTGACAGCGTCGGGGATAAGCGCGACTCGGCGCTCGCCCTCGACGATCTCCTTCGGCACGCCGATCGTCACCGGGCGGGCCTGGGCAGCAGCTGAAGGTGCGGATTCCACCATAACCGGTATGCCTCCCAGAGATTGAACGAGCCAATAGATGGTCATCGCCCACCGCCGCGCAACCCGTGCCTGGCGGTGCGCCAGATGCCTCTCGTCGGCCTGACGTGGGTATCGACGGCTCGTTGGCCCAGCCTCTGCCGCGGCCATGATCCGACCCCCATCGGACGGCCCGGTTTGCTGGCCGAAGCGCGGAAAGCGCACGTCGCCCCGACGGCCCTGCGCGTCGACACTCCTCGAATTGTGAATTCTACAACGAATTACCACTGCGCGCTCGGGTGCGCAAATCTCGATTTCCGGCCGGGAGGCGCGCCGAGCAAGGTCGAGCCTGGTCTCCTCGTCCGTCCCCCGGCCGGCCGTTGGTCGATGGTTCGCGCGTCTGGCAACCGGCGTGCCCTGGCAGGTCAGGGTCGGCAGGCGTCAGTCTGGCGGGGAATACTTCTGATCGACGGCGGGGCCGGGAAGTCCTGCCGTCACTGATGTCTGCCGCGATTGATCGTCTTGAGGGTATCGAACCGTGCGATTCCGACCCGCGCTGATTCTCCTGCTTGTTGTGCTCTTCGCGTTCCCGCTCGTCTCCGCCGTCGCCAGCACCGGGTCGCCGATCTGGAACCCTTCCTTCCAGCGAACCTGGGCGCGGACCGACCAGCCTGTCTCCGATCTGGGCGTCAGCCGCACCTGGATGTGGGGGCCAGCCGGATACAGCGGCGGCGTTGTCGAGCCCTACGCGGAGGCGAAGGGCGGGAAGCGCATCGTCCAGTACTTCGACAAGTCGCGGATGGAGATCTCCAGCGACCCGACAGTGTCGCCGGATTCCGCCTGGTACGTCACCAACGGGCTGCTGGCCAAGGAGCTGATCACCGGCAAGGTGCAGGTCGGCGATAACAAATACTGGAGTTGGGAGCCAGCCCAGATCCCGGTCGCGGGTGACGCAGTCAACCCGGTTGCGCCAACCTACGCGACGTTCGGCATGCTCCTTGGCGCTCGGCCCGCGACAGATGGTCAGACCCTGACGACCCGTGTCTGGCGCGAGGGCCGCACCACGCATGATGCGCAGCTGGCCAAGCACGGTGTCACTGCCGGTCATCGGGTCCAGGTCTGGGGTATCGACCACCAGGTGGC
This sequence comes from uncultured Chloroflexota bacterium, assembly GCA_937870985.1. Taxonomy (GTDB): domain Bacteria; phylum Chloroflexota; class Chloroflexia; order Thermomicrobiales; family CFX8; genus JAMLIA01. Next base: position 581 of record CALMXF010000046.1, on the reverse strand, counting down.
GTCGGTCTTCTGGGAGTTCATGAATTCCAGCGGCCTCGTGCTCGACGGCGGCAAAGTGGTTCAGGGCAAGCTGTTCCAGGACCCGTTCTACGCGACTGGCTATCCGATCACTGAGGCGTACTGGGCAAGGGTGAAGCTGGCGGGGGTAGATCGCGACGTGCTGATCCAGTGCTTCGAGCGTCGCTGCCTGACCTACACGCCCGACAACCCGGCCGGCTGGCAGGTCGAGGCCGGCAATATCGGGCAGCACTACTATCGCTGGCGCTACGCCGACAAGGCTCCGGTTCCAGCGCCGATCGGCTGATGCGCGTGGATCATCGGGCCTGCTCGCCAATTCTCACCTGAAGCACGGTGTTCCCCTCTGTTGCGGTAGCGTGTATCGTGGCCGGCAGAAGACAGGGAGTGGGAACGGGGGAATGGGTGAGCTGGATTGATACTGGGCTGGACGCAGCGCTCGGCAGAATCGACGCATTCGTCAACAAGCGGCTGGGCCATGACACCGAGCCGGGCATCGCGCTTGCGCTGACGACGCGCGACCAGTTGCTTGGTGTCGCGACGGCCGGCCTGGCTGATGCGGCGGG
>CALMXF010000045.1 GCA_937870985.1 uncultured Chloroflexota bacterium | reverse complement strand
AACACACCCTCGCGCGGGTTGGCAAGAGATCGCTGCCCAGATTGTCGAGATTTTCACGTAACCTGTCACGCGCGACTGATTCTGCGAGCGCGCGTGCCTGATCGACAGTGCCTGACACCGACACGCGCCTACTCCGCGTAATGGCAGGCGACCCAATGCCCCGGCTCCAGCTCGCGCAATTGAGGTTCGACCTCGGAGCAATACGGCTGGGCAATCGGGCACCGGGGGTGAAACCGGCAGCCCGATGGTGGGTTGGCCGGGCTTGGCACGTCCCCTTCGAGAATGATCCGATCGCGCTTTCGGCCTGGATCGACGACTGGAATCGCCGAGATCAGCGCCTGGGTATACGGGTGTTTCGGCCGTTCGGTAATAGCGCGGGCTTCACCGATCTCGACCATCTTGCCGAGATACATGACGCCGACCCGATCACTGATGTGCGCGACGACGGCGAGGTTGTGGGCAATGAACAAGTACGTTAGCTTGAAATCCGTCTGCAGCTGTCGCAACAGGTTCAACACCTGGGCCTGCACGGAAACGTCCAGTGCCGACACCGGCTCGTCACAGATAACGAGCTCTGGCTGCAGTGCGAGCGCCCGCGCGATACCGATCCGCTGCCGCTGGCCACCCGAGAACTCGTGCGGATAGCGATTCACGAAGTACGCATTCAGCCCGACCACACGCAGTAGCTCGCGGACGCGGTCTCTTCGCTCTTCGCGTGAGCCGATGCCGAAGATATTGAGTGGCTCGGAAATGATCGAACCGACAGTCATACGTGGATCCAGCGATGCCGACGGATCCTGGAAGATCATCTGCATGCCACGACGGTGCTTACGCATGTCGGCGGCGTTGAGAGCGGAGATGTCGGCATTGTTGAAGACGATTTGTCCGGCTGTCGGGTTGTAGAGTCGGATGATCGTCTGGCCGAGCGTCGTCTTTCCACAGCCCGATTCGCCGACCAGCCCGAATGTTTCGCCACGGCGGATCGAGAACGAAATGTCATCGACGGCCCGGATATTCATCTCGTTGCCGCGAGACAGCATCCCCCCGCCCATCCTGAAGTGCTTCTTCACGTTCTTCACTTCGAGGATATAGTCCTCGTTCGCGGCTTTTTCTGCGGTGGTTTCCTGGACTGAAGTCGCCACGCTTGTCTCGATTCTCCGAATTACTTCCGGCCGTCGTCTGTCAGTCTCGCGCAGCGGCCGGAGTTGAGACGGCCGCGTCGGTCGGCGGGATTGCTCCTCGCCCCTGTGGGAACCAGCAGCGCGCCATCTGGCCGGGCGCAACCACTGCCAGCGGTGGCGACTCCTCGCACTTCGGTTGGCGGAACCGGCACCGCGGCCGGAACCGGCAGCCGATCGGCGGCGCGAGAAGATCTGGCGGCAGACCGGGAATCGGCACAAGAGTGTCCTTGACCTTTTCGCCGATCTGCGGGACCGAATTGAGCAGCCCGATCGTGTATGGGTGCTGCGGGTTCGTGAAGAGATCCTTTGCTGCGCCGGTCTCGACAACCTGGCCGGCGTACATGACGACGACGCGTTCGCAGATCTCAGCGACCACTCCGAGGTCGTGAGTGATCATGATGATGGCCGTCCCGAATTCCTGATTCAGGTGCATCATCAGTTCGAGAATCTGCGCCTGGATCGTGACATCGAGCGCTGTCGTCGGCTCGTCCGCGATCAGCAGCTTGGGGTTGCATGACAGCGCGATGGCGATCATCACGCGCTGGCGCATGCCGCCCGAGAACTGGTGCGGGTACGCGTTGATCCGATCTTCGGCGGCCGGGATGCCGACGCGCTTGAGCAGGTCAATTGCGCGTTGTCGCGCCTCGCTCTTGCTCAATCCCAGATGCAATATCAGCGGCTCCGAGATCTGGTCGCCGACGGTCAGGACCGGGTTCAGCGATGTCATCGGATCCTGAAAGATCATCGCGACCTTGTTGCCGCGAACGTGGCGCATCTCGCTATCCGAGAGCTCGAGCAGGTCGACCGTCCCATCGGCATCGGACAGCAGTATCTCGCCGTCGACGATCTTTCCGGGTGGGCTCGGGATCAGCCGCATGATCGATGTTGCGGTGACGCTCTTGCCACAGCCCGATTCGCCGACGATGCCAAGTGTCTCACCTTCGCCGACGTGGAAGGAAACCCCGTCGACCGCGTAGACAATACCGGCTCGTGTGAAGAACTGGGTTTTGAGGTTGTTCACCTCGAGGACATTCTTAGCCAACGGTACCCCACCTCGTCCTGCAAGCGCGGCATCGGCCGCGTAGCGTCACCAGCGTCCCCTTCTCGCCCCCGTGGCTCAGTCGTTCATCTTGACGTCGAGTGCGTCGCGCAGGCCGTCGCCGAGGAACGTAAACGCGAGCATCGTGATCGCGATGGCCAGGCTCGGAAAGAACATCAGGTGCTGGACGGACTGGATATATTGCTGGCCCGCGCCGACCATTTGCCCCCATGATGGCTGTGGAGGCCGGATCCCGACGCCCACGAACGAGAGTGATGCTTCGATGAAGATCGCCTGCGGGATGCCGAACGTCAGCGCGACAATAATCGGCGTCAGGCTGTTCGGTAACATGTGGCGCAAGATGATATAGCCGCTGCCAGCGCCGGCAACCTTCGATGCTTTGACATACTCCTGTTCCCGGTTCGTGAGCATGACCCCCCGAACGAGACGAGCCATCGTCACCCAGCCCGTGAGGCCGATCGCGATGAAGATGTTTTTCATCCCGGGCCCGAGCATATTGACCATCAACAGCACGAGCAGGAGTTGCGGAATCGCGTAGAAGACATCGACCGTTCGCATGAGGGCATTGTCGACGGTTCCGGAGTAATAGCCGGCCACTGCTCCGATCGGCACCCCGATCCCGAGGACGATCAACTGCGCAACGACCCCGACGAGCAATGAGACGCGAGCGCCGTACAACATGCGGCTGTACATGTCGCGCCCGTTCTGGTCCAGCCCGAGCGGAAAGTTCCACGAGGGCTTCATCAGCCGGAGATCCGGTGAGACGACTTCCGCCGGCCCATACGGCGCCAACAACGGCGCAAAGACCGCGAGGAGGCCGAGAAGGATCACAGTGGCGAGGCCAACGACGGCTAGCTTGTTCTTCAGAAGTCGTCGCCAGGCATCCCCCCAGAGGCTGGCCTGGCGAGCCGGCACGACCTCGGCAGCTTCTGCGAGCAGCTGCGCTTGTGAAATGGCGTCTGCGTTGCGGTCCTGCTGGCTTGCCATCCGTTAATCTCCTCGGATGCTCATGCGGATGCGCGGGTCGATCACCCCGTACAGGATGTCGACGACGAGGTTCATCACGGCCAGGAACGTGCCATAGAGGAGCACGACCGCCATGATCATCGGTTGATCCTTCGAAGCCATGCTGACGACGAAGAACTTGCCAATTCCCGGGATGTTGAACACCTGCTCGACGAAGAACGAGCCGGTGGCAAGCGCGGCGAACAGTGGGCCGATCAGGGTGATCACCGGGATCAGCGCGTTCTTCAGTACGTGCTTGAGGACGACCTTCTGCTCGGCAAGACCCTTGGCGCGAGCTGTTCGGACGTAGTCGGAGCGGATGACATCGATCATGCTGGATCGGGTGTATCGAGCAAGCTGGGCGAACGGGCCGGCTCCTAACGCGATCGTTGGTAATACCCACGCCCTGGGACTATCCCAGCCGCCCAACGGAAACAGGCGCACACCCGTCCAGTTGGGTATCCAGATGACGAAGAGCAGTAACAGAAGGATGCCGAGGACGAAGCTGGGGACGCTATAGAACATGATGGCGAACGTCGCCGAAAGGTAGTCGATCCAGCCGTTCTGGTTCACGGCTGCGAGGACGCCGAGGATGATGCCGCCAATCGACGCGGCGAGCAACGCCATCGCGCCAAGCTGAAATGAGATCGGGAAGCCGCGGCGAATGATGTCGTTCACCTTCTGTGGCCGGCGAGTGTATGACTCACCGAAATCCCCGCGAACCGCCTTTCCGAGGTAGATCACGAAGCGCACCGGCAGGGGTTTGTCCAGGCCGTACTGCTTCTCGATCTGCTTGATGATGTCTTCGCGGAGGTTGTTTGCGCCGGCGGGTTGAAACGGAGAGCCAGGGGTGAGATTCATCATGATGAAGGTAACCAATGCGATCGCCAGAATGGTTGGTATGAACCAGAGGAAACGTTTAATCATGAATGCGAACATCTTCGGGGATTCCCTCCTCTGAGCGGCCGCAATCCGGACGGGGCACTCGCGTTACGGGAACGATCGGGCATTCGCCCGAGGACGATCGAGCAGTCGTCGGTCCAAATGGATTGCGTGTAACCCCCTGCCGGGTCAGTCACTCATCCAGTTTGACCGCCTGACGCCGTGTCGATCTCGCTTCGTTGCGGGATCTGGCGACGTTCGGTTCTGACTGCGTACGGCTAACCCGCCTTCCGAGGCGCTGGTCGAGCCGAGACGATCTAGCTTGGTAGTGCGATTCGTTCGGGGCGGACTATACACGGATGCGAAAAGCGGTGTCAAGCGGCAGTAGGCATCGATCAGGTGGAAATGACGATCTCGTCAGGCCGGCCTAGTGCCGGGCGTCATAAAATGACAGTGCCGCCGCCCCATAAATCCCGGTCTTTACGCCCAGCTCGGAGGGCACAAATCGGACACTGTCTCGAATGATCGGCATGGAAAATGCGTCCAGCGCGCGCTTCGCGGGGTCGATCAACAAGTCGCCGATCTGGGCGACACCACCGCCGAGCGCGATGATCTCGGGGTTGAAGATGTTCACGAAGTTGGCAAGCCCAGCGCCCAGGGCCCGTCCCGCACGATCCAGTAGCGCGATCGCTGCTGGGTCTCCCTGCCGCGCGGCTTCGCCGATCGCCTTTGGCCCGGCGTCTGCGTCGCTGCCGGCCGCCTTCAGGATCGCTGCTCCCCGTCCGCTTGCGATGAGCTCGTGAGCATCGCGCGTCAGCGCCCAGGCCGAACAATACGCTTCGATGCAACCTGCAGACCCGCACGTGCAGCGAGGACCGTTCAGATCGACGGTGACGTGACCGAGCTCGCCGCCCATCCCGCGGGCGCCGTCGATCAGCAATCCCTCGGAATACACCCCACCTCCGACACCGGTGCCGAGGCCGACGTAGATGAGGTTGCGCACACCGCGGCCCGCGCCGAAGAAGACTTCGCCCAGGGCAGCGGCGTTGGCGTCATTGCTCAAGAGCACGTTACGCCCGGTCTTTGCGCGAAGCCACTCGGAGATCGGAACGTTTGTCCAGCCAGCCAGGTTTGGCGAGAAGTAGACGATGCCAGTGCGCGGGTCGAGCGGTCCGGGCGAAGCGACGCCGATCGGGACATCGGTCGGGATCTGGGCCTTCGAGGCCATCTCGTTGACCGACTCCCCGATTCTCTCGACGATCGCCTGTGGCCCTTCGGCGGCATCAGTTGGTTGCTGTGCCTCGTCCTGGATGACGCCGGTGTCATCGACAACGGCAACGCGCAGATTCGTGCCCCCCAGGTCGACGGCCAGTGCGAGACGAGCCATCGCTACCCTCCAACCTCTTGTTTGCCGACTAGCGGAAGAAGCGATACCGCAGCAGCGTCCGCAGGACGACAAAGGCATCTTTCCACGAGATCTTCTTCCCCTCCCAGAATTCTCGCCCATTGTAGGAGATCGGCACCTCGTAGATCCGATGACCGTCGCGAAGGATCTTCGCCGTGATCTCGGGGTCGATACCCCAGCGCATCTGCTGGATGTCGAGCGAGTGGGCAATGTCAGCGGTGAAGACCTTGTAACACGTCTCCATATCGGTCAGCGTCGTATCGAAGAGGACGTTCGTGACGAGCGTCAGGAGCTTGTTGCCGAGCGCGTGCCAGAAGTACATCGCCTTATGCTCGCCGAGGAAACGGGAGCCGTAGACCGCCTTCGCGCGCCCTTCGAGAATCGGGCGGATCAGAGCATGGTAGTCGCGCGGGTCGTACTCAAGGTCGGCATCCTGGATCAGCACGATATCGCCCGTCGCGTGCGCCAGCCCGGTCCGGACAGCCCCGCCTTTGCCGAGATTGCGCTCGTGCAAGACGACTATTGTGTCGCTGTGTGCTGCCTCCTCGGAGAGCCGGGATCGCGTTCCGTCGGTCGAATAGTCGTCCACCACGACGATCTGCTTCGCGATAGGGACCGCCCGAACCCGGCGAAGGATTTCACTGATCGTGCGCTCCTCGTTGTAGACAGGCACGATCACGCTCAAGACAATATCGTCTTCGCTTCTTGCTGGGATAATCATGTCGGGCGCTAGTGGCGTTGACCCCATGTCCCCGTTCTCCCTGTGGCGTTTCGCGGCAAGCGCCTAAAGAATTGCGTTGCTGAGGTCGTCGTCGGCTGCGATATCTCCGACGCGCTCGAGGACGTAGGCGGCATCGATGACGAACGACTGGCCGGCACATTCCGGCGCGTCGAACGATATCTCTTCCAGCACGCGCTCGACGATCGTGTATAGCCGACGGGCGCCGATGTCTTCAGTTCGGATGTTCACCTCGGATGCGATATGCGCGATCTCGCGGAGCCCATCCTCGCCCAGGTGCAGTGTCACGCCTTCCGTCGCCAGCAGCGCGGTCGTCTGCCTCGCCAGTGCGTTCTCAGGCGTCGTCAGGATCGCGTAGAGATCGTCCTCGTCGAGGCTATCGAGCTCGACGCGGATCGGAAATCGACCCTGGAGCTCCGGGATCAGGTCACTCGGGCGGTGAGCCGAGAATGAGCCGGCGGCGATGAACAGGATGTGATCGGTCCGCACGGGTCCATAGCGCGTAGGAACCACCGATCCTTCGATGATCGGCAACAGATCGCGCTGGACTCCTTCGCCGGAGACATCCGGGCCATATTCGCCGTCGTTGATTGTCTTGTCGAGCTCGTCGATGAAGACGACCCCGGTCTCCTCGACGCGCTTCAGAGCCTGCTCAATAACTGCGTCGAGGTCGACAAGTCGGCTGGCCTCTTCGTGGACAAGAATCCGTCGTGCTTCGGCGACCGAGACCCTGCGCCGCTGCCGGCGTGGGCCAGACGCGCGCATGATGTCGCGCAGCGTTTCGGGTAGATCGTCGGGCGCCACGCCAGTGATGATCTCGACCGGCATCAGGAACGGGTCATCCTCCGGCTGGACCTCGATGACAACTGTCTCTTCTTCCAGCGCGTTCCGTCCGAGTTGCTCGATCACCCTGTTGCGGCGTCGCGTCCGCCGGCGTTTCGCGGCTGGCGACAATGGCGCCTCGCCGGGTGTTTCATCGGCGGATGCTCCGGTAGCAGCCTCCTGCTCGAGCTGGTCGACCAGCAGGTCGACCAATATCTGGACGGCGGCGCTGTTCGCTTCCTCACGGACAGCCTCGATTTGCTCGTCGTGGAGCATCGTGATTGAGACTTCGACGAGATCGCGGATCATCGATTCGACATCGCGGCCGACGTAGCCGGCTTCGGTGTACTTCGTCGCCTCCACCTTGACGAATGGCGCGTTGACGATGCGGCTGACTCTTCGGGCGATCTCGGTCTTGCCGACGCCAGTCGGGCCCAGCATGAGGATGTTGCGCGGCATCACTTCGTCGCGCAGATCGGCCGGGAGCTGTTGCCGGCGCCAGCGATTGCGTAGTGCCACCGCCACCGCGCGCTTGGCAGCGTCCTGCCCGACGACGAAGCGGTTGAGCTCGGCGACGATCATCTTTGGCGTCATGTCGCTCATGCTCCCGCCTCGCCCTCTGCGGATACGTCCTCTGCGGATACGTCCTCGGCGGGATGTTCGTCGTCGGGCTCGAGTCGAATGGTCTCGACCGTGATCTGCGAATTTGTGTAAATGCACAGCTCCGAGGCAATCTTCATCGACTGCTCGACGATCTCCTGCGCGGTCAGTTGGGTGTGGTCGCGAAGCGCTCGCGCCGCGGCCATTGCATATGGCGCGCCGGTGCCGATCGAGGCGATGCCGTCGTCGGGTTGCAGCACGTCCCCTTCGCCGGAGAGGATCAACAGAGTCTCGCCGTCCGAGACGATAAGCTGCGCTTCCAGCCTTCGGAGGTAGCGGTCGGTGCGCCATTCTTTGGCGAGCTCAACCGCGGCTCGGCGGAGGTCGCCCTTCCACTCGCGAAGCTGCGCTTCGAATTTCTCGAAGAGCGTCATTGCGTCGGCGACGGCCCCTGCGAAGCCGGCGATGACTGTGCCATCGTGCAGCGTCCGGATCTTGCGGGCGCCGTGCTTGACGATCATGTCACCAAAGGTAACCTGGCCGTCGCCAGCAATCGCGACCTGACCGTCGCGAACGACACCGAGGATCGTGGTTGCGTGCCAACGGGTCGGAGATTGGGTTTGGAAGCTCACGCTCGAAATCACTGCCAATCCTGTATGTGTGCGGCAGCATGATTCCATCGGCCACGCTGCGCCAACTGATAATTCTACTCAATCAGTGACGGCGACCTGGTCGATCTCGCGGAGGAAGACGGCGCGCCAGCCACCAGCTGCTTGATGGCTGGCGCGTAATCGTCAGGCAGGGACCGCGTCGGCAACGCGAGCTCTGGTTGCTCGGCGGCTGAAGCCGCACGATGCGCATTTGACCTCGGTCTCCTTGCGATTGGTGTAGACCAGCGGCTCGCCACACTGCGGACAGGTTTCGCCGGTCGGCTTGAGCCACGATGTGAAGTCGCAAGATGCGGGGTCGTCCTTGCGCCAGTTGCTGCAGCCGTAGAACACACGACCCTGCCGGGTTCGGCGCTCGATGACATCACCAACATGGCACTTCGGGCAGTTGACGCCGATTCGAACCAGGAGCGGCTTTGCGTTCCGGCATTCCGGAAAGCCGGTGCAGGCGAGGAATCGGCCGTACTTGCCGAGCTTGATCACCATCGGCCTGCCGCATAGATCGCAGACCTCGTCGGTCGGCTCGTCTCGAACCTTGACTCGCTCCATGGTTTGCTCGGCGTGCTGCAACGTCTCCTGGAATGGACTGTAGAACTCCCGGATCACCGGCACCCACTGCCGCTCTCCCGACGCGATCTCGTCCAGCTCCTGCTCCATTCCAGAGGTGAAGCCGATGTCGACGATCGACGGGAAGTGCTCGACGAGGATGTCGTTGACGACAGTCCCCACCTCGGTCGGCGTGAGCCGCTTTGCCTCGTTTGTCACGTAGTTGCGAGCAACGAGCGTCGCGATAGTTGGCGCATACGTGCTTGGACGTCCGATGCCGTTCTCTTCGAGCGCCTTGACCAGCGTTGCCTCGGTGTAGCGCGGGGGAGGCTGCGTGAAGTGCTGCTCGGGTGTCAGCCTCAGGAGATCGAGCATGGCTCCGGCCGTCAGCGCTGGCAACGCGGCCCGGTCGATCTCGTCCACCTCGTCGTCGTCGCGGTCCTCGCGATAGACGCGGATGAATCCGGCGAACTTGATCACGGAGCCGGTCGCGCGGAAGCGATACGGCTTGTCTTCGCCCGGCCGGCCGGCGTCGATATCGACGCCGGTGGCGTCGAAGATCGCGTTGCGCATCTGGCTGGCGACGAAGCGCTTCCAGATCAGATCGTACAGCCGGAGCTGCGGCCCGCTCAGATAGCCTTTCACCATCTCCGGGGTACGGCGCGGGTCGGTGGGGCGAATTGCCTCGTGCGCCTCCTGGGCGCCCTTGGCGCGACGCGTGTAGACGGGCGGTCTCTCCGGCAGGAATTCCGCGCCGAACTTCGCCGTGATTGCTTCTCGCGCCATCTGCTGGGCGATCGACGCGACGTTGGTCGAGTCGGTCCGCATGTAGGTGATGAGCCCTTGCGCCCCCTCAGCGCCGAGATCGACACCCTCGTACAGCTCCTGGGCAATCTGCATTGTTCGCCGCACTCCGAACTTCAGCTTGCGTGATGCCTCTTGCTGGAGTGTGCTCGTGGTGAACGGCGGCGATGGACGACGTTGGGTCTCCTTCGTCTGGACGTCGGCGACCACATACTCTGCGCCGTCAAGTCCCGCCAACACCTGGTTGGTCGTGTCCTGGTCGGGCAGTTCGGCCTTGTCGCCGTGAATCCTCGCGAGACTGGCAACGAAGACGTTGGCTTTCGTCACCGCGGCCCCGTGCTTATTCAGCTCGGCCTCGACCGACCAGTATTCGCGCTGAATGAACGCGTCGATCTCACGCTCTCGCTCGACGACGAGGCGCAGCGCAACGGACTGAACGCGGCCGGCGGATAGTCCGCGCTTCACCTTCTTCCAGAGCAGCGGCGAAATGCTATAGCCGACCAATCGGTCGAGCACGCGGCGCGCCTGCTGCGCATCGACGAGGTCCATGTCGATCGCGCGAGGATGCTCCATCGCCGCCCGGACGGCGTCGGGGGTGATTTCGTTGAATACGACGCGCTTGACCTTGGCTGGGTCCGGCTGGGTTGCCTCTGCCAAGTGCCAGGCTATCGCCTCTCCTTCGCGATCGGGGTCGGTCGCCAGGATCACCTCGCGCGCTTTCTGGACAGCCGCCTTCAGATCCTTGACGGTCTTCGACTTGTCCCGCGGAACTGTGTACTTCGGCGCGAAGTCGTCGTCGATGTTAATACCAAGCGTGCTTTTCGGCAGGTCGCGGACGTGACCCATCGAGGCTCGCACCGAGTAGCCCCGACCGAGGTATTTCTCGATCGTCCGGGCTTTGGCCGGCGACTCGACGATCACAAGCCGGCCGCTGGTCGCGGTCGTCCCGTTCGAGGCTGTCTTCCTCGTCGTCGTGGTCTTCGCCGCAGTTTTCTTCGCGGGAGTTGCCCCGGTCGTCGTCTTCGTCGCGGTCTTCTTCGCGGGAGTTGCTCCAGCCGCGGTCTTCGCCGCGGTCTTCTTCGCGGGAGCTGTTTCAGTCGCGGTCTTCGTCGTCTTTGTCGCGGTTGTTTTCGTGGTCATCTCTACCCAACTACGTCGTAGCAAACGCTGTCGATATGGTGTTCGTGTTGACGTGATGCTGTCATGGCGCGAACGGCGTCGATTCTCTGACTATAGCAACGTTGTCGAGCCCCGTGCCCGCAACTGCTCGACGATCTGCTTGACTTCCTGGGTGCGCGACCGATCGCAAATCAGCAGTGCGTCGTCCGTGTCAATGACAACAACATTCTCCAGACCCAGAAGAGCAACGAGTCGCCCCTGGCCGAAAATGAAGCTCCCTCGGGAGTCGTGCACGATCAGCTCGGCATTGATCGCGAGATTCTCGTCTGGATCATCGTCGCATCCAGCGCTCATCGCGCCAAGCCCGTTCCAGTCTCCAAGGTCCGTCCAGCCAAACGACGCCGGGACGACTGCAACCCGCGTCGAATGTTCGAGAATACCGTGGTCGATTGTGATGTCGGGGACCGTCGGCCAGATCGCCGAAAGGGTTGCCTCACGGCGGGGAGTGTCCCAGTCGCGGGCGATGCGCTCCAGCGCGTCCGCGAGGTCGGGGAGGTAGCGCCGCATCTCTTCCATCAGCACGCCCGCCTTCCAGACGAACATACTGGCGTTCCAGAGGTACTCGCCCGATGCGACGTAGCGTTCGGCCGTTTCGATATCGGGCTTCTCTTTGAATCGATCGACTTCACGGGCATCGATGCCGTGTTGCGTGCCGATTTCTGCACCGGAGTGAATGTAGCCATATCCGGTTTCCGGATAGCTCGGCCTGATCCCGATCGTCACGAGATAGCCACGCCTCGCGATCTCGATGGCGGATCGAACGGCCTGTTCGAAACGGTCATTCTCGGTGACGACATGGTCGGCCGCGAACGACCCGACTATCGCGTCGGGGTCACGAGCCAGCGCGATCGCCGCGCCGAGTCCTATTGCAGGGCCGCTACCGCGAGGCAGCGGCTCGGCAATGATCTGCTCGGCGTCGAGAGAGGGAAGCTGCCGCTGGATCTCGTCGACATGCGATGCTCCGGTGATCACGAGGATATTCTCTGGCCGAACAACCCCCGCGAGCCGATCGACGGTCGCCTGGATCATGGTGCGTGGACCAGGAAGCGGCAGCAGGAACTTCGGTCGATTCGCGCGGCTGACCGGCCAGAGCCTGGTGCCACTGCCCCCGGCTGGGATGACGGCGAAGAATTGTTCTGTCACATCCCGATCCTTTGTCGCCATGCGGTTTCGCGCATTCCCCAGGACGTCCTTCCGATGCCGGATCCATCATGCCCGAACGTAATGCTGGGGCGCCGTCTGCCGGATCAATCCTTTGAGCTCCATCTCCAGGAGTGTGCCGCTCACCTCATGGATCGGCAGCGCCGAAGTATGACAAATGTCGTCGACATGTTGAGGTTCGGTGCTGAGCACCGCATAGAGGATGCGCTGGTTGGGAGTCTCGGGAAGCACCATTCTGGTCTGCCTCTGCGTCTTCGCGGACGCGAGGTCGAGTTGTTCGAGGATCTGTTCTACATTCGTGACAAGGGTCGCGCCGTTGCGGATCAACGCGTGGCAGCCCGCGCTCTTGTCAGAAGTTGCCTGCCCGGGGACAGCGAAGACATCACGTCCCTGGTCGGCAGCGAAGGAGGCAGTGAGCATCGCGCCGCTCTGGGTTGGCGCCTCGACGACGAGAACCCCTCTCGACATCCCGCTGATGATGCGATTGCGGGCGGGGAAGTTCCGCGCGTCGGGCTTGACGCCAACAGGGTGCTCGCTGACTACTGCGCCCGACTGGATGATTCGCCTGGCAAGATCCTTGTTCTGAGCCGGATAGATAACGTCTGGCCCGCTTCCGAAAACAGCAACTGTTCGACCGCCCGCCTCCAGCGCAGCGCGGTGAGCGGCCGTGTCGACGCCATGGGCTAGCCCACTCACGATCGTGACTCCAGCGGCGGCCAGACCGCTCGCGAGCATCGTCGTCATATGGATTCCGTAGCTCGACGAGCGCCGCGTGCCAACAATCGCGACCGCGACATCGTCCTCTGGCGCGAGCTGCCCGCGTGTGAACAGTAGTGGCGGTGACGACGTTACGTGGCGCAGAAGGCGCGGGTATTCGTCGCTGTTCAACGGGATCGCGCGGACGCCGGCGCGGCGCATTCGACCGAGCTCTGCTTCGATGTCGAGTGTGTTGCGCACCCGATCAATCGCCCGGATCATTTCGTCTGAAACTCCGACTGCCCGGAGGTCGTCGGTTGGCGCCGCCCAGGCAGACGCGACTGAACCGAAGAGCTCGACAAGCCGGCCGAGCCGGGCTGGCCCGATGCCCGGCACTCGCTGAAACCCCAACCATGGAGTCAGCTCCTTTGCCTCGCGCGCATCGTCATTCAGGGTGTCGGACATCGTCTCTCTCCATGGATCCAAAGATCTGACAGTGAGCCGCGCAGTTATACGGAGCCGTCGAACCGACAGTCAATCAGCTGGGATTTCAGCGCGAGACGCGCGAGTACCACTCGGAGGCGGACGAAGGTTGTGACTGACGATAATACTATGGCACGACGAACGCCATGACCGGTGCTAGAATGCCGGCGACCCGGCCTCCGCGCCCCAGCGTGGCGAGACCGGGCAGGACGTCCGCCCGGGATGGGCGACCCGCATGTGTGGAAGAAGATTGGAGACCGGCGTGGAGATGCATCTCCAGCCATTTGCCTATTTCGAAGGCAACATCGTCCCGTCCGACCAGGCGAAAGTCAGTATCGCGACTCACGCGCTGCAGTATGGAACCGGGGCGTTCGGCGGAGTTCGTGGCTATCTGGATGTCAGTGGCGAGACGATCAACATCTTTCGTCTGCCGGATCACACTCGCCGCCTGATGAACAGCTCGCGGATCCTGAGGTCGAATCTCGCGCTGGATGCGGATGGTCTCGGACAGGTAATACAGGATCTGGTTGCGAAGAACAATCCGAAGGTCAATATCTATATCCGGCCCTTCATCTATAAGGCCGGTATTGAGCTGACACCCCATCTGAAGGGGGTCAGAGACGATATCGCTATCTACGTCATCGCATTCGGCGACTATTTCGCGATGGATCATCCGCTGCGTCTGATGGTGTCGTCGTGGACGCGGATCGCCGACAATATCATCCCCAGTCGCGCGAAGATCACCGGCGGCTACATCAACTCCAGCCTCGCGAAGGATCAGGCGGCTGAAGCCGGCTTCGATGACGCGCTGATGCTTAACGAGCGTGGCAAGATCGCCGAAGCGAGCGGAGCGAACTTCTTCATCGTCCGGAACGGGACACTCATCACGAGCCCGGTGACCGGCGATATCCTTGAAGGGATCACCCGGCGCTCGGTTCTGAAATTCGCCGAGGACATGGGAATCGCCATTGAGGAGCGAGAGATCGACCGATCCGAGCTCTACATTGCCGACGAGGCGTTCCTGTGTGGCACAGGGGCGCAAGTCGTTGCCGTTGGCGATATCGATGGCCGGCCAGTGGGAAATGGCGCGCGAGGGCCATTGACCGCACGGATCCAGGAGGTGTTCTTCTCCTGTGTCCGAGGCGAGGACAACAAGTATCGTGACTTGTTGACAAAGGTGCCGGTTCGGCCGTAGACGGTCACCTCTCCGGGGGCTTCCGTCATGGCGGGATCGTGGCTTTCATTCGTTTGCTGGCCTTTTTGGGACCGTGCTATACTGCGCCAGAGGCCAGCACAGAACGATATCCGGATAATACGCAGTCGGCGCTACCGGTGGTCGCGCTGCAACGAGTCGCCACATGCAGGCATAGCCATCGCGGTGGTGACGAGTTGAGTAACATTCGGTTGGTTGGTGGCAGGTCGCACAATCACCCTCGACGTGTAGGGCGGGAGGCGAAGGGGCAACGATGGAACCGTTACTCCAGGTGAAAAACCTGATGACCCAGTTCCACACGCAGGACGGCGTTGTCAGAGCCGTCGATGACGTGTCGTTCGAGATCATGCCTGGTGAGACGCTTGGCGTCGTGGGCGAATCGGGCTGCGGAAAGAGCATCACCGCGATGTCGCTGATGCGTCTGATTCCAAGCCCGCCTGGCAAGATCGCTAACGGGTCGATCATGTTTGAGGGCGAAGATATCCTCGGCATGAGCGACGAGGAGATGCGTCACGTCCGGGGCAACAAGATCGCAATGATCTTCCAGGATCCGATGACATCGCTCAACCCGGTGCTCTCGATCAATCGCCAGATCAGCGAGTCGCTCGAGCTGCACATGGGCATGAGCAGGGGGCAGGCGCGCAACCGCGCGATCGAGCTCCTCAAGATGGTCGGCATCCCGAATGCCGAGCAGCGCGTCGATCAATATCCTCACCAGTTCTCTGGTGGTATGCGTCAGCGTGTGATGATCGCGATGGCGCTGTCATGCAACCCGAAGATGCTGATCGCCGACGAGCCGACGACGGCTCTCGACGTGACGATTCAGGCGCAGATCCTCGACCTGATGCGCAACCTGCAGGCCGAGCACGATACAGCACTCATGCTGATCACCCACGACCTCGGAGTTGTGGCCGGCATGTCCGACCGCATCCAGGTGATGTACGCAGGTCATATCGTCGAGACGGCATCGACCGAGGAGCTGTTCGCGAACCCGCGGCACCCGTACACGGTCGGCTTGCTCAACTCGATCCCACGTCTGGACTCCACGCGCAGGGAAAAGCTGGAGCCGATTCGGGGTCTCCCGCCCGACTTGATCGATCTTCCCGACATGTGCCCCTTCATGCCGCGCTGTGACTATGCTCGCGAAAAATGTGGACAGCAGAACCCGTTGCTCACGAACGTGAACGCGGACCACAGGGTTGCGTGCTGGTTCTGGGAGGAAGTCAGCAAGGAAGGACCGCGAACATAATGGCAACGCAGGCACCAGAGCAGGCGAACGCGGACGTGAAGGATCAGGAGGTTCTGCTCGATGTCAAGAACCTCTTCATGCACTTTCCGCTGACCCAGGGCATTATCTTTCAACGCAAGGTTGGCGCAGTGCGGGCGGTCGATGGCGTGTCGTTCTCAGTCCGCAAGGGTGAGACGCTCGGCCTCGTCGGCGAGTCGGGTTGCGGCAAGAGCACGACCGGACGCGCGATCCTCCAGCTCTACAAGCCAACATCTGGCGAGGTCCTCTATCAGGGTCGAGATCTGACGAAGCTCGACAGTGGCGAGATGCGGAAGATGCGTCGCCACCTGCAGATGATCTTCCAGGATCCGTATGCATCGCTTAACCCCCGCATGACAGTTGGATCGATCATCTCCGAGCCGATGCAGATTCACAATCTCGTCGCGCGCGAGGAGCGAAACCGACGCGTTCAGGAGCTGCTGGAAACAGTCGGCCTGAACCCGTACTTCGCAAACCGCTACCCGCACGAATTCTCGGGTGGGCAGCGGCAGCGGATCGGCGTCGCACGGGCGCTGGCGGCAAGCCCGGACTTCATCGTCGCCGACGAGCCTGTCTCGGCGCTCGACGTGTCGATCCAGGCACAGATCGTCAACCTCATGGAGGATCTCCAGTCGCAGTTCAACCTGACGTATCTGTTCATCGCCCACGATCTGTCTGTCGTGAAGCACATCTCAGACCGTATCGCGGTGATGTATCTCGGCAAAATCGTTGAGCTTGCCGACCGAGCCGCGCTCTACGAGGATCCGCTTCACCCGTATACGAAGGCACTCCTCTCGGCTGTGCCGATTCCCGACCCGGTCGTCGAGAGGCGTCGCGAGCGCATCATCCTCACGGGAGATGTGCCAAGCCCGATCAATCCGCCATCTGGCTGCCACTTCCATACCCGTTGCCCGTACGCGATGCCGGTGTGCCGAGAGATCGATCCGCTCGTCTCTGACCAGGGGAATGGGCACTTTGTTGCCTGCCATCTCTACCCAGGGTCCGGCGCCGATCAGGCGACTGGCGCTAGCGCCTAGCAGCCGCAACCAGCGACAGCGATCGAGTGCCACGGAGAAGAACCGTGGCACTCGTCGTCATGTCTGGTGTTTACTCGGAATGGCGCACGATCGTCCGTGAGGCTGGAGGCACCAGGTCATGTTCGGCTCGACTCTGCCGGGCGACGTGATTCTCGCGAGGGTTATCGCGTTCGTCGTCGCAGTCACAATCCATGAGTTCTGTCATGCCTGGTCTGCTTACCAGCTTGGCGACCCGACGGCCGCGCGCATGGGCCGCATCACACTCAACCCGATTGCGCACTTCGAGCCGATCGGGTTCATCGGGTTGATGATGATTGCGATTGGCTGGCCGGCGTTTGGCTGGGGCCGGCCTGTGCCAGTCAATCCGAATCTGCTGCGCTGGGGTCATCGTGGGATGGCGTTGACGGCGCTGGCGGGCCCGCTTTCGAATGTCGTGCTGGCGATCCTGTTTGTGTTGCCGCTCCGGCTGCTGAGTACCCAGCCGGTTGGCTTCGCCGATGTCCTCGTTACCCAGATGATCTTCGTTAATCTGCTCCTGGCGGCGTTCAACATGATCCCGATACCGCCGCTCGATGGTCTGAAGATCCTGAACGGGATTCTTCCCCCGTTCTGGTATCAGTTCACGGCGCCGATGGAACGATACGGATTTGTGGTGTTGTTCGCCGTTGTCATCATCGGCGGTCGCGCTGGCGCCGAGGTGATCGGCGCGATGTATGCCCCCGTCTTCGATCTTCTGCATACCGTGATCGTTGGGTCGCTGCCGTTGTGAGTGACATTCGACCAGCGAGATGGCCCTGGCGCGACGCCGCCCACGTTGCGGCGATTAGACGCTTCAGGCAGGGACTCACGGCACTCACAATCCGGCCGGATCGCGAAGTCGATGCACGACTGTGCTCGCTCGTCGTCGACGAGCGGCAGTGGACGTTACTGGCTCGGCTTTCGAGCTTCGACCGTGCGCACCACCTGGCCGTTTACGACACGTTGGTGGCTGGCGGATGTGGTGACCAGGATGTCCTCCGGGCAGCGCTCCTGCACGATGTCGGCAAGGCCAACGCTCACGGGCGTGTCTGGTTGGCGCACCGAGTTATCTACGTCCTCGGTGAGCGCTGGATGCCGGCTCTGCTCGGCCGAGTTGCGCGCGAGCACGGCCGCTGGCTGCGGCGTGGAGTCTGGCTTTCCATCCACCACGCGAAAGAAGGCGCTGCGCTGGCACACGAGGCTGGCGCGAACCGGCGGGTGTGCGAGCTGATCCGGTGGCACGATGGCGCCGGTGGCGCTGCCGACGACACTGGACTATCCGCTCTGCGACGGGCCGACGAAGGGAGCGTCGTATGAGCGCTGCCAGGGGCGATGGTTTGCTGATTGGTTACCAGTTGCGGTTGCCGAGCTATGAGGGGCCGCTGGACGTGTTGTTGACGCTGATCGAGCGCGAGCGGATGGACATCTCCGATCTCTCGCTGGTTTCGGTCACCGATGGATTCATCGCCTATATCGAGGCGATGAATAACCCGCCTGCTGTACTGCTGGCGGAGTTCGTGGGAATTGCGACGAGGCTACTCGTGCTGAAGTCGAGAGCGATGCTCCCACGGCCGGCAGTGACCGACGAGGAGCAGGACCTCGATGACCTCGCGCGACAGCTCCGCGAGTACCAGCAGCTCAAGCTCGTGGCGGCGACATTGCGAGCGACGGAAGAGCAGGGTTGGCGATCGTTCGGGCGCCCGCCATTCGCCGCGATCCTTCCGACCCGTCTGGTGCTGGTTGCTCCTCCCGTCGGGCATCTGCGACGCGCGTTGCTGCGAACGCTGGCTCGTGTCCGGGACGAGGCGGAAGCGATCCCGTTGAGGCGGGTGATCTCGCTTGACGAGATGCTGAATCGAATCGCCGGCCGAGTGGCGCGGTTTCGCCATCCTCAACGCTTCCACGACCTTGTCGAACCGCGCGATCGTGACGAGACAGTCGTCGGATTCATCGCACTGCTAACGCTCTGGCGTCGCGGAGTGGTTGATGTGCATCAGGATGGGCTGTTCTCCGACATCCACGTGGTTCCATCGGCGTTGGAATCGCAGGCCACGGATGGTTGACGCCGATCGCCAGCTGTCGCTGGAGATTGTTCCAATCGAAGAGGCCGTTCCAGCGTTGGAGGCGTTGTTGTTCGCCTCTGGCGGCTCCGAGGACGTGCCAACGCTTGCCGCAGCGTTGGAGTGGGGCCAGAGTGACGTTCGTCGCGCGCTGAGCGCACTCGAAGAAGAACTCCGCGCCCACCCTCGCGGCATCGCGCTTCAGCGCAACGGCGATCGCGTTCAGCTGGTTACCGTTGCGCGATACGGCCGGGCCATTGAGCGGTTGCTCGGCATCGAGCGACAGGTGAAGCTGTCCAGCGCTGCTCTGGAGACGCTGGCAATTGTCGCCTACCGACAACCAGTCATCAGACCCGAGATCGAGGCGATTCGTGGGGTTGATTCCAGTGGAGTTCTGGCGACGCTTGTTGCGAGAGAGCTGGTTGAGGCGCGTGGGCGTCGGCCTGGACCCGGCAATCCCGTGGAATATGGAACGACCGGGGCCTTCCTGCGGTTTTTCGGGATGACATCGCTAGAGGATTTGCCGCCGCTCGAGGAGGCACTGGCCGGCGACACGACGGGAATCAGTCTGTGATGCTCGTGATTTCGCGTACCCGGGCAACAGTCTCGGCGATCGCGACGATGGCCGCGTCGATCTCTGCGATGGTGTTGTCCTTGCCAACGGTCAGCCGGAGCGAGCCGCCTGCGAGATTCTGACTGACGCCGAGCGCGGTGATGACGTGGGATGGCTCGGTAGAGCCGGTTGTGCAGGCCGAGCCGCTCGACACAGCGATGCCGGCGAGGTCGAGACTGAGCACGAGCGCCTCGCCATCCACGCCAGCGAACGTCAGATTGGCATTGTTCGACAGCCGCAAGGCGGCGTGGCCATTCAGTCGCGCATCCGGCACCCGTTCGAGGATGCCCTCGACCAGCCGGTCTCGCAGCGCCGCGCAATGTGCGTTTCGGGCATCCATTTCCTCGGTGGCGAGAAGCAAGGCGACTGCCATGCCAACGATACCGGGCGTATTTTCGGTTCCGGCCCGGCGGGATCCCTCTTGTGCGCCGCCGTGCTGTTGCCAGGCGATCGGTGTTCCTCGGCGGCAATAGAGTAGACCCGTCCCCTTCGGGCCGTAGAACTTGTGCGCGCTCAATGAGAGGAGATCGACGCCGAGGCTTTCCACGTCAAGCCGCTCGGCGCCAGCGGCTTGCACCGCGTCCGTGTGCATCACGGCGCCGGCCTCTCGCACGATCGTCGCGATCTCGCGAACCGGCTGGATCGTGCCAATCTCGTTGTTCGCCAGCATGATAGAGACGAGGCATGTCTCCGGCGAGAGCATCTCTGCGACCGTTTGGGGTTGAACGATGCCCTCAGAATCGGGTTGGACGACATCGACCACGAAGCCATGCGCGCTCATCGCATCTGCGGCGTGGAGGACGGCATGGTGTTCGATCGCGGACACGAGGATTCGATTACGTTGTGGCTGAATGTCGCGACTCCGCCAGGCAACACCCTTGACGGCGATGTTGTCTGATTCCGTCGCGCCGCTGGTCATAGTCAGCTCCGACGGCGCGCAGTTGATGATGGCCGCCAATGTGCCACGTGCCCAATCGACCGCAGCGCGGGCGTCCCTTCCGAGCGCATATGGGCTGGACGGATTACCGAATCGACTGTTGAAGAACGGAATCATCGCCTCGAGCACGCGCTGATCGACCGGGGTCGTGGCGGCATGGTCAAGGTAAATGTCGGCGCGCTCCACCGGCATATTCCTTATCGGCTGTTCAACGGTGGATCGAACGTTGTCAGGCGGGGACGTGACTGGTGGCATCTACGTCGGCTGTGACCGACTCCGAAGATCGGACGGCGTGAGGCGCGGTCAGATCGGCCAGCGTCGTCGAGTCCAGTGCGTCGATGATGTTGTCTCGCACCTTGAGCCAGACGACTCGGGTCGCGCAGCCATCGATCAATGGGCATTGCTCGTCCGGCTCGACTTCGGACACGCATTCCATCGGCGCGATCGGACCTTCGAGCACGCGGTAGATATCGCCGATTCGGATTGCTTCCGGGGGCTGCGCGAGCGCATAACCGCCGTGCGCGCCGCGAGTTGAAGCAACAAGGCCGGCCCGACGAAGCATGCCGAGCAACTGTTCGAGGTAGGCTGGCGGCACGGCGGAATCGTGTGCGACGGAGGCTAGCGCGTTCGGCCCGCTGCCGTACGACCGTGCAAGGGCGACCATTGCCCGCAGCCCGTATTCTCCACGTGTGGAAATCTTCATGCGGCGGCGTCCTTTCGCGATCCCGCCAGGATGGTGCTCGTCGAATCGTACACCTGTTCGTTCGGGTGGGCAAGCGCGAATGATTGTCTCCTGCAACTGAGTCTCATTGCCGTCTCACGGATCCAGTCGCCTGCGCTGTGCCGTCAGACCTGCCCCAGCCGACGCCGCAGCGTGAGAATGCGCTGCCGATATCGGCCGAATTTGCGACCCTGAATGTGGTCGTAGAGATGCCAGAACCGATCAGCAGTGAATACACCACGGTAGCGTCCTTGTTCGACGACCGGCACTGCTGGCAGCTCGGACTCGTTGAGCCAGAGGTGGACATCGTAGAGTGAATCCATTGATTCGACGACATGGACCTTGCGGTCCATGAGGTCGGCAACCTTCAGGTGACGGTGGCCGCCGGCCAGATTGTCCAACAGGTCACGCCGCCAGAGCATTCCGACAACCACACCGCCGTCGACGACGACGAGGTCGCGCGGCCCACCGGAGATAGCGTGGGCCAATGGCTCGTCTGGCCCGATCCCGCCTCCATCCCACAGCGCATATTGACCGACTGGAAGCCCTCGCAGTGACGACTCGGTTGTGACGTGACGAAACTCCATGTACGCGGCGACGACCACGAACAGGCTGATCATCGGCATGAAATAGTCACCGATCATCAGTCCGGCAGTGGCGAGCAGGATGGCGATGGCGCCACCGACTGCCACCGCGATGCGCGTCGCCTGGAGTTGACCTCGAAACGATGCGAGGATGGCGCGGAGGACGCGGCCGCCGTCCATCGGGAACGCTGGCAGCATGTTGAATGTGGCCAACAGAATATTGGCGATCCAGATATAGATGACAAAGCCGGCCGGCGAGATTTCGTCGATCAGAAGCACCAGTGAAAGGGGATCGCTGATATGGCGCGTCGCCGCGATCACCATGACGATTGGTAGCAACAGGATGACGATCGCCAGATTAACGGCCGGGCCGGCCAACGCGATGACTGTCTCGGATCGGGGAGTCAGCGGCGCGTATTCGACTCGCGCGACCCCACCGACCGGTAGGAGCGTGATGTCTCTCACGCGGACTCCGTAGCGCAATGCTGCGATTGCGTGGGCCAATTCGTGTAATAGCACGCAGCCGAACACGCAAAGCAGCGTCACGAGCCCGAAGATAACGCCGGCCGGGCCGGCTTCCGCGCGTATTCCCCACTGGTAGACCGCCCAGAGCATCACGATCAGGAACGTCGGATGGACCCTGATCGGGATTCCACGCGCGCTGCCAAGCGGAATCGTTCTGCCGAACACGTTCCTCGATCCACTACTGAGCTGGACGCGCCGGCCCAGCCCGCGCGTCTGACTTGTCAAGTCATCATAGCAGACGACTCACTATGCCCGTTCTCGGGGGTTTCCTGCGCGGCATCCTGCGCTGACAGAGCGATGATGAAGCGAGTGAATTACCTATAGCAAGAATCGCGCCAGCGCTATGATACGATGTCCATACAGCCCGCGTTCAGAGCGATGAGCCGGGACTGTGGGAGAAGGGGGCGATTCGCGATGAGGCGTATGGAGGCCGGGTACGATCTCAACATCGAGCAACGCCAGTGGGTGTCGCCCAGCCTGATCGAGGCCAACTACATTCTGAGCCTCTCCCGCCAGGAGCTGGAAGTCGTCATCAACCAGGAGCTCGACTCGAATCCTGCGCTCGAGGTCTCCGACGAAGCGATCTGTCCGCGATGCGGTGGCGTTCTTGAAGGAACCTTCTGTGCCACCTGCATGATCAACCATGCCGAGTCGCCGTTTCAGGAGTCATGGGAGGACCACCCGGAGATTGCCTACCAGAGTTCGATCACCCGGGATGACTCCGACGACTTTGATCCGATGACGCTCGTCGGAGAAGCAGTCAGTCTCCGCGATCGCATCGCTCTCGACCTCCCGACGCTCCTTGGCGACGACCTGCTGCGAATCGGTAACTATCTGCTGGACTCGCTCGACGAGCGGGGCTACATCGATGCCGACATGGAGATGGTCGAGACGCTGTTCGGCGTCGAGACAACCGATATTGAGTGGGCACTGGCCGCGGTGCAGGCGCTTGCCCCGGTTGGCGTCGGTGCGCGAGATCTGCGCGAGTGTCTCGTCCTCCAACTTCACCACCTCGATGACAATGGAGTCGAGATTCCGATGGCTGTCGAACAGATCGTCGATCGATATCTCGATGAGCTCGGCGGGCACAAGTTCGGGTTGATCGCCCGTGAGCTTGGGG
This sequence comes from uncultured Chloroflexota bacterium, assembly GCA_937870985.1. GTDB lineage: Bacteria > Chloroflexota > Chloroflexia > Thermomicrobiales > CFX8 > JAMLIA01. The sequence continues at coordinate 14,379 of CALMXF010000045.1, read as the reverse complement.
TGACGCCCGAGGTCGTCGACGACGCGCGGGACTTCATCCGCAGTAATCTGACCCCATTCCCACTCCAGCGGCAGGAAGCCCAGGAGTGGAGATCGCCGGTGGAATCCGCCTACGTTGCGCCAGATGTCGTCATTAGCATCGTCGACAATGAGCTGATCGTCGAAGTGGTCGAATCCCGTCACTCTCGGCTGCGAGTCAACGATATTTACGACAGGATGGCACACGTTGCGCAGACGAATCGGACGGCGGGCGACATGGATGCCGCGACGCGGGCGCATGTCCGCGATCACGTCGCCCGGGCGCGACTGTTTCTCGGTAACGTCAAGCAGCGCCACGAGACGCTGGGGCGTATCTCACGTTGCGTCGCAGAGATACAGGAGGATTTTCTCCGCGCCGGTGTCCGCCAGTTGCACCCGCTCACTCGGGCCACCGTCGCGCAACAGGTCGGCGTCCACGAATCGACCGTTAGCCGCGCGACCGCAAACAAGTTCGTCATGCTTCCGACTCGCCAGGTCATCCCATTCAGTAACTTCTTCACGCCGTCGCTGAGCGTGAAGGACATGATCAAGGAGATGGTCGGCACGGAGGAGCAGTCACTCACAGACAAGCGCATTGTCGAGCTGCTGAACCGTCGCGGGGTGCGCATCGCCCGGCGCACCGTTGCCAAGTATCGGGCCGAGCTGAATATTCTTCCCAGCACCCTGCGCTAGAAATTCCGGGCCGCCGATATAATCGACGTTGGCTCGGCCGATAATGTGAAGGAAGTGTGGGGCGCGATGCTACCGAGGCATATCCTGAGGGTCGACCAGTTCAGCCGGGGCGATCTGCTTCAGCTGCTAGCTCACTCAGCCGAGATGCGCAGGGTCGTGGCGGCCGGCGGGGACAAACGTCTGGACGGCAAGATCCTCGCGACGCTCTTCTTCGAGCCAAGCACCCGCACGCGGCTGAGCTTCGAATCCTCGATGTTGCGCCTCGGCGGCAACGTCATCTCCTCCGAGAGTGCCGAACATACGTCATCGGCGGTCAAGGGGGAGTCGATCGAGGACACGATTCGCATCGTTGAGGCATACGCCGACGCGATCGCCATCCGGCATCCGCTCGCTGGCGCCGCCGAAACGGCCGCCTCCGTCGCGTCGGTGCCGATTCTGAACGCTGGGGATGGTCCGCGGGAACACCCGACCCAGGCACTGCTCGACCTCTATACGATCTATGACGAGCTTGGCAGGATTGACGACCTGACGGTCGCGCTCGTTGGCGACCTGCGCTTTGGCCGCGCTCCGCGCTCGCTGGCGATGCTCCTGACGAGAACCGAGAATGCGCGTGTTCTGCTGGTAGCGCCACCCGGCATCGAAATGTCCGGCGATGTGCTGGCCTACATGGAGACCCATGGCGTGGCTTGGGAACAGCTTCACGATCTCGAAGAGGCGCTGCCGCGCGCAGATGTCATCTATATGACACGGGTCCAGAAAGAGCGATTTCCGAGCGTCGAATCCTACCGCCGAGTCAGCGGCTCCTACCGACTCGGGTCGGAGCACATGAAGCTGCTTGGCGAGAATGCGATCGTGATGCACCCGCTTCCCCGTGTTGACGAGATCGACACGCTCGTCGATTCAGACCCGCGTGCGGCGTACTTTCGACAGGCGCGAAACGGCGTCTACATCCGCATGGCGTTGCTGGATCTGCTGCTGGGGCCGCGGTTGCTGACTGCCTGACCTGCCTGTCAGCCGGTCGGATCAGGCGTTGCGGGCGTTGTGGCGGGGTGATCTGGCAAGCCGGGGATCGTGTGGCGCAGGTTGTAGACGCCGATGATCACCAGCAATACCGCGATGAAGATGATGACTTTCAGCACGCCAAACAGATCAGCGAACGCGCCGGCAAAGAGAACCGGGGCGAAGGACGCCACATTCGAGATCGTAAAGTAGGTGGCATAAACTCGCGCCAGACCTTCCTGCGGACTACCAGCCTGCAGCAACGTCTGGCTTGGCACCAGGACAAATGCGTTCGAGATGCCGAGCATCGCCGCGCAACCGACGGCGAAGAGGATGATCCCCCGCGCGACATTTTCGCCGCCGAAGCCGAAGATCCCGCCGATCGGCTCGCTGAGCGCGAATAGCGCCAACCAGATTCCCGCCGAGATCAACCCATAGTCGACCAGCCGAACTGGCCTGATGAACCGCGCGACCCTGTTCACCAGCAATGCGCCCGCCACCACGCCCAGGCCGGCCGGCGCGACGACGTAGGCGATGTCCTCGCTGGGTAGCTTCAATACCGTGACGATGAACTCCGGCCCGAGGGCAGCGATCATCAGGTACGTCGTCGTTGCCATCGTCAGGTAGACGATCGCCTTGATCAATAACGGACTCTGGAGCACAAACACAACGCCCTCGCGCGCGTCATCGATGAAGCGACGGAGCGCCGCGGTTTCGTCTGGCTCGTCGCGGGGGATCGGGGGAGTCTTCGGGAGCAGTAAGGCGAGACCGGTGGATAGCACATAGAGCACGAGGATACCGATGAGCGTGTTCTGCACGCCCAGCACCTTGATCGCGATCGGCCCGAGCGCGGCGAAGCCAATGATCTGCGAGCCGGTGAAGGTCAGGTTGAACAGCGCGTTGGCGCTCATCAGCTCGCGCGGATTCACGATCACCGGAATCGCGGCCGCCTGCGCCGGACCGAAGAACTGCCCTACTGTGCCGAGGAAGAACGTGAGGAAATAGAGCACAGCAAGCGTCAGCAGCGGTGGCCAGTCAGGATTGAGGACGAGGAACCCGAGGACGCCGACTACCCGCAGCGCATTCGAGGCGATCATGACCGTTCGCTTGTCGGCGCGTTCGACGACAACGCCGGCAACCGCCGAGAAGAGGACGGCCGGCGACGAAAAGGCCAGCACGAGGAGTGAGATTGCGGTATTCGCCTGAGACAGGTGTTGAGTCTCAACGATCTGACGAACCAGGATCAGGAGTGAGAAGTTGATCATGTTCTGGGCCGTCTGTGACATTGCCTGGACCACCCAGAGCCGCAGGAATGCCTGATTTCGGAGCACCTCGACAACGCCCGCGTCGCGTCGAGCTGTCACGAGCTGGTGATTTCGGTGGGAGTATCAGTCTCTGCCGCCGCATGTGGGATCGGCAGGTAATCGGGCCCACGTGAGGTGAACCCCTTCAGCCGACGCTCGAGCTCGCGGCGGGGGAGAAGCACGCGGCGGTTGCAGCCATGACAGCGAAGCCCGATATCCGCGCCGAGCCGGACGACGGTCCACTCGTGCGAACCGCATGGATGTGGTTTCCGTAACCTGACCACATCACCAATGAAGACCTGGAGCGGTTCGCTGGCTGGCATCGGTCGGTCAAGACTCCACGGATAGGCGTATGGACGATCGCTCAAGTATAGCCAGATGATCGGCCGAGGGGATGGTGGACCTGTTACACTTCCGCACCGGGAGTACGTACACATGAAGCGTTTCATCGGCGGCGCTATCGCGCTGATCATGATCAGCCTGATATGGATCACGCTTGGGCGGCTCGTTGCAGTGACGGACGCGGGCGTCGATGGCATGCGCTCTGGTCGTGCGATCATTGCCTATCTCTTGCTCTTCGCCGCTCCGACCGCGACATTCATCCCACTGCGGAGATGGACACGCATCCCCCTATACGATCTGGAGGGGATTGCGGCCTGGTCGACGCTCGGCTTCGCTCTCATCTTCCTCCGGCCGGACTCACCCCCTTCGATGGGGCAGTTTCTGTTCTTCACTCTTGCGCTGACGGCCGCGCTCGCAACCGTCTGCACGCTCGCGTCGTTCCTTGTAGGGTTGCGGCTCTATCGACATGATGCGCGCCGATACGATGTTGTTCGCGCCCGCAGGCAGGGATATCTGGCGGCCAGCTTCGTCGTTGCGCTGCTCATCTTTCACGGGATCGGCACGCTCACTCCGACCAGCGGGACACTCCTTCTCGTTCTGGTCGTGTTGGCAGAGCTATTTTCGCTGTCGCGGAGCAACGGAAAGCCGGCGAACGAGCGCGTCGCCGGCTATCGATCTCGGGCCTGAGCTGCCTGGAATTACATGATCCCGGGGATGCGAATGCCTCCGGTCACGGCCGACATCTTGTCGGCAGCAAGCTCTTCGGCCTTCTCCATTGCGTCGTTGATCGCGGCGAGGATCGTGTCTTCGAGTAGTTCGGCGTCGTCCGGGCCCAGGGCGTCCGGCGCGATCTTGACGCCGACGACTGCCTTCATTCCGGTCACCTGCACGGTGACCATTCCTCCGCCAGCAGTGCCCTCGACGATTGTCTCGCCAAGCTCCTCCTGGATCTTCTGGATCCGATTCTGCATCTGTTGCAGCATCCGCATATTCGGCTGCATCAGGGACAGTCCTTTCTGTCGCGCGGCGTGTCGCCTCGGGCGACGGCGCCGCGATTATATCAGCGCGTCGCGGCAGACCGATCCGCGGTCTTCCAGCCTGCTGCTCGCTGAAGGAGCGCGTTCGCGCTGGCGCGTGATTCGGACGTGATCGGCAACCCGTCGAGCATTGCGGCGACCTCATCGATGCGAGCGTCGCCGGAAACGGTGATTGCGGTGGTCACTGTCCTGTCCTCTTCCTCTTGCTTTATCAAGATGATGTGGTGGTCGGCGAACGCAGCGATCTGGGGCAGATGGGAGATCACGATCACCTGATGGCGATCGCTGAGTCTCCAGAGCTTCTCGCCGACGACCTGGCCGCTGCGTCCGCCGACCCCGACGTCCACCTCGTCGAACACCAGCACCGGCGTGTCATCGGCAGTCGCGAGGATCGATTTCAGCGCGAGCATCAGCCGCGCAGTCTCCCCGCCAGAAGCAACTCGCGCCAGAGGACGGAGCGTTTCGCCTCTGTTTGTGGCGAGGTAGAACGTGATGCGATCGGCGCCGGTGTGGTTGATCGCGACGCGCGTACCGTCGGCCAGAGGCACCCCGTCGTCGTCCGGTAGCGTCTCGAAGCGCACCTCGAAGATCGCGCTCCCCATCTGCAGGTCCCGAATCGATTGCTCCACCGAACGAGCGAGCTCCACAGCGCCCGCGCGACGGATGGAGGAGAGCCGGGCGGCCGTGTCTCCCAGTCGCTGACGCAGGTTCGCCTCGTCGGCTCGCAGCGCGTCGATATCGTGCTCGTCGGATTCGATGCTGGCAAGCTCTCTGGCGATTTCTCCCATGTAGATGAGCGCGTCCGCAAGCGTCGGCCCGTACTTCCGCTTCAGCAGGCGGAGTAGCTCGAGTCTCTCCTCGACTGCCTCGAGACGCCGTGGGTCGAGCTCGACACGCTCCGCATAATCTCGAACCTCAGCGGCAACATCTTCTAGCGCAAAGATGGCGTCGTTCGCGCGTGTGAGGGTTGACTCGAACGCGATATCGAGCGTGGCGATGTCGCTGATTACCCGGATCGCCGCGCGAAGACGGTCGATCGCGCCGGCGTTGTCACCAACGGACGAGTCACCTGTCAGCGCTGCCTGTGCGTCCGCGGATGCGCGGAGCAGGCGTTCGGCGTTGGCGAGGCGGGCGCGCTCCTGCTGGAGAGTATCGTCCTCGCCTGGCTGGACGTTGGCCGCCGACAGCTCCTCTGCCTGATACCGAAGCAGGTCGAGTCGCTGCGCTGTTCGGCGCTGTTCCTGGTCGAAGTCGCGAATGCGGCTACGTAGCTGACTCCAGCTTGTGACGCCAGAGGCGACCTCGGCGCGGAGCTCGGAGGTCCCGGTGAAGTGATCGAGAAGATCCAGCTGGATAGCCGGGCGTAAGAGCGACAGGTGATCGCTTTGGCCGTGGATATCGACCAGGAGCTCGCCGATGCGCGTCAGAAGGCCAGCGGTGACAGCCCGGTTGGCGATTCGCGCTGTTGAGCGGCCGGCGGCGCTGATATCGCGGCTGAGGATCAGCGGCTCGTCAGGGGCCTGATCGATGCCGGCCTCGGCAAGGGTGGCAAGGATCCGATCGCGCGCGATGTCCTCGGAGATGTCGAAGATAGCCTCGACCCGGGCGCTACTGGTCCCAGTGCGAACGAGTTCGGCGGAAGCGCGCGCGCCGAGCACCGCGCCGAGCGCATCGATCACCATCGACTTGCCGGCGCCGGTTTCGCCAGTCAGCACATTCAGCCCTGGACCGAACGCGATTCGCGTCTCGCGAATGACCGCCAGATTGTTGATCGTGAGCTCGAGAAGCACGGTCTGCGCTTACCTCCGGGTGCTTCAGGCGGGTGGGCCGCGCCAGCCGGCGTAATGGTAACCCGTCGATACCGGGCGACGCATGACGAATTGGCCGCTGTCAGCCGTGATTCGGACTGATTCCCAGCAGATGGTTCCCAATCTTGAACTGAATCATAAGAAACAGTTGACAATCACTTCCTGTAATCGTATGATCTGGTCTAGATAGGAGGCGCTAGTGATTGTCTACCGAAAGCCTACGACGATACGGTCCGAATCTCTATGGGATTCAGACTATCTGCCGGCTCCGGCGACGGCAGGCAGTTATCTGCAACGAGCCGCCGATCCGCACGTCCCGACGATGCGCTAGTAACGAGAAGACGAGGAGATGAACATGGACAACTACCTGCTGGAGCGAATGGTCGAACACAAGCAGTCCGAGCTCAACCGTGCCCGAGGCAAGCGCGACTGGCTCGCCATCCTGCGCAAGGCTCGCTAACCCCGATCCCCGGCGCGCTCAGACCCAAACGACCCCCGGCGTCCAGCAATTGGCGCCGGGGGTCGTTGTTTCGAGATCCTCGTCGATCGGCCGTGGCGGGTGAATTCGCGCCCGAGCCAGTCGTCTCGTCTGCCTGCCGTGTTACGCTCATCAAGCGCCAGCGCGAGGGCCGGCCGTTCTGTTGATCAGGCATTGTTGGGAAGCGTGGGCATTGTGGCTATCCTGGCGCAGGCGAGCGAAGTCGGCGTGATCTATGGTGGTCACCTGGTGTTCGAGGAGTTGACCTTCGAGGTACGCGACGACGAGCGCGTCGCCCTCGTCGGGGGGAACGGCGCTGGCAAGAGCACGCTGTTGCGGCTACTTACCGGCGAGGTTCAGCCCACCACAGGCTCGATCGCCCGCCAGCGAGGGTTGCGCACAGGATACCTTCCGCAGCAGCCGATGTTCACCCCGGGTCATACCGTCCGAGATGTCGTAGCACTGGCGAGCGGCGACGCGGCCGCGCTCGACGAACGACTCCACGAGCTTGAGCGGCGCATGGGGGAGGATCTGTCCGATGCTGAGCTGGAGGCAGTGCTCGTCGAACATGCTGAGCTGATCGAGCGGGCCGACGCTGTTTCGGGCATGCCGGTTGGCGCGCGCGTCGAGCAGACGCTCAGCGCCCTTGGCTTGCCCGACGACCGTTGGGATCTGTCGATCGAGACGCTGAGTGGGGGCGAAAAGCGCATCGTCGGGTTGGCACAATGTCTGCTTGAAGAACCGGATCTGCTGCTGCTTGACGAACCCGACAACCACCTCGATGCGAACGCGAAGACGTGGCTCGAGAGCTATCTCGCCGGTCGCAAGGGTGGGACGGTCATCATCTCGCATGACCGCTATTTCATCGATCGCGTCGCAACCAGTATCGTCGAGCTGGAAGATGGACGGGTATCGAAATACGCGGGCAACTACAGTCGGTTCACTACGCAGAAGCGGGAGCGTCTGGAGCGCGACGCCCAACTATACGAGCTTCACCAACGCGAGCTGAAGAAGCTGAAGGCGAGCGCGGAACAACTGACACAATGGGCGCGGCAGAATCACAAGTTCGCCGCGCGCGCCGGCAATCGCTGGCGCATCCTCGAGATCGAACGCGAGAAGCTCGCCGAAAAGCCCGTCCCGGTGATCGACCGTCGCCGTATCGACGTTGAGTTCTCTGCCGACCGCGGCTCGTCGCTTGTCCTGGAGATGAAGGCGCTTTCGAAATCGTACGGCGACCGTGAGATCTTGCGACCGTTTGACTTTGAGCTGACGCACGGTGAGCGCGTCGGGATCGTCGGCGACAACGGAGCGGGCAAGACGACGCTCTTCCGGCTTGTCCTTGGGGACGAACCCGCGACCACCGGACGTGTGCGGATCGGGCCGTCGATTGTGACGGGCTACTATGCGCAGGAACAGGAGACGCTGGAGCCGACTCGCACGCCGCTGGAGCTCGTGCGTTCGGCGCGGGCGATGACCGAGCAGTCGGCCATTGGCTTTCTCGTCGGGTTGTTGTTCACTCGCGAAGACGCGCTGACCCAGGTCGGGAAGCTCAGTGGTGGTGAACGCAGCCGGTTGCAGATCGCGCTGCTGATCCTCCGTGGCGCCAACTTCCTGCTGCTCGACGAGCCAACCAACAATCTCGATCTGCCATCAATCGAGGAGCTCGAGGCCGCGTTGCTCGATTTCGGCGGGACGATCCTCACGATTTCGCACGATCGGTACTTTCTCGATCGGATCTGCAATCGCATTATCGAGCTCGACGGCGGGCTTGTTCGGGAATATCCCGGGAACTTCACCTACTACGACACGCATCGGGGGCGTGGCGCTGTGTTGACGCATCAACCAGTGACCGGTCAGCGCCAGAAAAAGCGCTGACCGGTCGCCGGTGGTAAGTCAAACGGACCGGGCAGCTGTGGGGGCGCCGATCTCGGTGACCCAACCTTCGTCGGACCGAACGAACCCCTGCGCAACAAGGTGCGCAACGATGCGTTTTGCATTCTCTTCGGGTGTGCTTGTGACGGTATCGAGCGTGATTTCAGGCGTGACGGGCGGTTCGTATGGATCGTCTATGCCGGTGAAATCAGAAATCTCTCCTCGCCGCGCCTTGGCGTAGAGACCCTTTGAATCGCGCGCTTCGCAGATATCCAGCGGCGTGTCGACAAACACTTCGACGAAGTGGTCCGCGCCGATCATCTCGCGGACCTCATCGCGAGTGGCGAGGTAGGGGCTGATGGCGGCACAGATCACGACGCCCCCGTGGCGAACAATCTCCCCTGCCACGAATCCGATGCGCCGGACGTTTGTCTCGCGATCCTCTTTGCTGAAGCCGAGCCCCTTCGACAGGTGAGTCCGCACGACATCTCCATCGAGCACTGTCACTTGCCGGCCTCGTTCCAGCAGCAGCACGGTCAACACCTCGGCGGTCGTCGACTTTCCAGCGCCACTCAGACCGGTGAACCAGATGCAAGCGCCCTGACGATGGCGTGGTGGATACGTCTCGGCCAGAATGTCGGCTACTTCCGGCCGGCTGAACCATGCCGGCAGCTTGCGCCCGAGATTCAGGAACTCTTCGCGCACCTGGGTGCCGGAGATCTTGGCAGTCCGCGTCCCTTCCGGAATGCGTGATACCTCCTCGTACCGTTGTTCGTCCGGCAGATAGACGAGCTCGCTGAACGGCACCACCGTCACGCCCACTTCGGCGCTGTGCCGGGACACCAACTCCTGGGCGTCGTATGGTCCATAAAATGGGCGGCCATTCGAGTCATTGCCCGGACTCGCGTGATCCCGGCCGACGATGAAGTGATTCGCGCCGTAATTGCGGCGGATGATCGTGTGCCAGAGCGCCTCGCGTGGTCCGCCCATGCGCATCGCCAGCGGCAACAGGGAGAGGAGGATGCGACCTGGCTCGTAGTGACGCTCGGCCAGCGCGGCGTATGTGCGAACCCGTGTGTAGTGGTCGACATCGCCCGGCTTGGTCATTCCGACTGACGGATGGAGCAACAGCACCCCGTCGATCGCCTCAGCGGCGCGCCGGGTCAGCTCTTCGTGGACGCGATGGAGCGGATTGCGTGTTTGAAATGCGACGACATTTTGCCGGCCGATCGCATCCAGCCGCGCGCGCACCTCGGCGGGAGTCAGTCGCAAGTCGCGGAAATCGTAATGGGCTGGAAGCTGCAGGACCTTGAGCGGGCCGCTGATTGCCAGTGGGCCCCAACGCCGCATCTCGGAAACGAGCGGATGGCGAGGATCGCGTGTCCCGAACACCTTGTCCGACACCTCGTCGGCATCCCACGCGAACACTTCGTCGATGGTCATGATTCCGAGCAACTCGTTCTTTGCGCTTCGCAGCGCAACATCGCGGCCCTGACGGATCGCGTCCGATGGCTCGACGGGCAGAATCAGCGGCATCGGAAACAGCGTCCCATCGGCCAGCCGCATCTCATCGAGGACTCGCGCGTGGTCCCCCGCGTTCATGAATCGATCCAGTGGCGAGAACGCGCCAATCGCGAGCATCTCCAGGTCGCACGCCGTTCGCTCCGAGATCTGAATCGAGGGGATCTCTCTCGCGCGTGCGCGGAGCTCGTCAGCCGCGTCGCCGGTCGCAATCAGATCGACGAGCTGGCCGCCGTATGGTCGTATCAAGCGTGGTTCGTTCGATATCGAGGACATCGGAATGGCTCCCTCCGCGGTGTGGTGTGTCGCAGCCCTGGACGGTCAGAGGGGTATTCAATTGTGGTGCTGGCGGCGCTCAGAGCGCTTCGCCGAGGAAAGGGCGCCAGAAACACTGGTAGTAACAACAACACGATCTCTGGAAACGCTCGGCCGTAATCCAGAGATCGCAAGGGGTCGACCGACCGGGTGCGTTTTCATTCGCGCATCATCGCACCTCGCAGGCCATCTGTAAATATCCGCAGCCGAATCGGGACAGAGCGGGCCGAGAGTGCGGCGGTGTGTCGCCGCACTCTCGACTGCTGGGTGTTATGTTCCAGACGCCATCCCGCATGCGCCCGCGAACGTGAGCATCCACATCTTGCGGGCCGGATAGGTGTCTGCCATTTGTTGGGTGACGAGCATCTTCGTGCCGGCAGCATTCCAGCGCACCCGGGTAGCGGCGCTTTGCTCCGCAGTCGATTCCCGATAGCCCTTGGAATTGAAATGCGTCAGCCGGACGACACCGCTGCCGTCGGCATTCATCAGCATGACCTCGGTCTTCATGAACGACCAGAGGAACGGAAGGCTCGACATGAACGTGATGCTGGATCCGTCCGGACTGTAGTAGGCGTGCTCGTTCCAGTGCACATTGGGCGTCACGTTACGGGTTGAGCCCGTTGCGAGATCCATCGACCAGATGTGCTTTTCCCAGGTGCTTGTCACGCCGATGTCGGTCGTGAAGAGGACGGATCGGGAGTCTGGCGCAAACCCGTGGGCCTCGATGAATGTCGCCCCGGCCGGCGTGATGTCTCGGATATTCACCAGGCTGGCTTTTCCACCGGACATGGCGAAATCCGCGATCATCAACCGCCAGACACCGAATGGCTGGGTCTTCGAGGCGGGCGCGATGATCTTCGACCACATCAGCTTCGTGCCGTCCGGAGAAAACACCGGCGCGAGCACCCCATCAGTGACACTCGCAGTGGTGTTGGTCAGCTTCTGCCACGAGGTCCCGTCGGCGCTCACGAGATAGAGATCGTTCCAGAGTCCATTTTGCAGGAGCTCGGTTGTCATTGGATCTGTCTTCAGCCAGGATAGCCAGTGACTCTTCATCTCGACCTGGACGACGACGTACTGTCCCGATGGGTGCCACGATGGGTTGAATTTGTGCTGGTTCACCGCTGGAGCGCCAGCCCGGGCGGCGCAGCTCAGGCACTTCGTGTCAGATCCGTCTGACTTCATCGTGTTCAGTTGGAAGATCCTGTTTGCGTCGAGCTGGTCGTACACGATGCGGTCTGTCGTGTGCGACCAATCCTGGTCCCCGCCGCCGGTGACCATTGCCTTCGCGTCGGTCACCTTGCAGGCGCCTGTTGCCGAGTCCACGAACGAGATTTCCGGCCTTACTGGCGCGGCGGTTGTTGTTGGCGTAACTGCCCCCATGCAGCCAGCCAACACGACGGCGATGAGCACACCAAATCGGGCGGCGTCCCTCAGACGCCACGTATGTTGTGTCATTACCCCACCTCTTCAGTTACCCCACCCCTGCCGCGCATCGCGGCAGCGTCGCCGTGGCACATACCCCCTGGCCACGACTACGGAGCCACGCCCGCTCGAAGCGTCAACGTGACACCGATTCTTACAATATTGTAACGTTTGAGTGGGCTGGTGGTCGCGAAATATCTCGAGTTGACAGGAAGATGGATCCCTGTCGTGACTCAGTGGATATCGATGACCTGGCCGCGCATCCTCTCGATCGGAGGCATGCCGAAGCGGCCGAGAATCGTCGGCGCGACGTCGAGGATGCTCAGCCCGTCGCGAGGGCCGGCTGGGACGCCAGGGCCGGCCATGATGAACACCCCGTTGCGGGCGTGATTTGCGTCGTCGGGGCCGGTATCGTTCTCGAAGGTGTGATATCCAGCGTGGCCGACGCTGCCAGCGCTGCGCCACGCGAGGTTGCCAAAATAGGCAATCAGATCCGGCGCGACTCCACGTTGCTCCAGCCATAGGTCTTCCGGACGGAACACCCGCGTCCCGATCGGTCGGCCGTCGGGATCGGGTAGTCCCTCCAGTCGCGAAATCAGCTCGTCGCGAAGCGCTTCGTACTCGGACGGATCCACGATCCCGTCCGGCTCCCGGCCGCGGACGTTGAGCCAGATACGCCCGTAGTAGCCGCCGTCACCCCAGACGCGCGTTTGCGACCAGTCGACGTTCGTGACGTCGAACGGCGTAATCGTCTCCGGGGTCGACCGCAGCGTCAGATACCCTTCGCCAATGAGCCATTGATTGATGCAGACCGCGCCCCGCATGGGCTCCGCGCCGTGATCCGAGACGACAATGACCGTGTCGTCATCGCCGAAGCGTTCCAGGAGCTCTCCGATCTGGTCGTCGAGGTACTGGTAGTAGTTGCGAATAACGTCGCGGTAGCGGTTGCCGGGTTCATAGTTCCGATGGGTCGGATCGTGGAAGCTCCAGAATGCATGATGGATGCGGTCGACACCGATCTCGACCATCATGAAGAAATCCCACGGGCGCGTATCGAGCAGATGCCGGGCAGCCGCGAAGTGCTGTTCGGTCATCTCGTAGATCTCGCTGAGGATGCGATCGCGGTCCGCGCGGCGGTAGTTCCGCACGTCGACTTGATATGGGCCGACAAGGCGCTCGATTTCATCGCGCAACGATGCCGGCTCGGTGTATTGGTCGACACGGGGATCCGGCGTTAGAAAACAGGAGACCAGCTCCCCCGCGACGGGAGCGGGCGGGTATGTGCCCGGCACACCGAGCACGATCACATGCTTCCCTGCTTCGCCGAGATGATCCCATAACCTGGGGATTGGCACAGCTCGCGAGTCGGCGACGAACTGTCGATCGTAACTATGGTCGGCCCGATTGCGAAAGCCGTAGATGCCGAGCTCGCCCGGGTCCCGGCTGGTCATCATGCAGCTCCACGCCGGCACCGTGATCGGTGGGTCAACGCTCCGTAATTGGCCCCATGTGCCGCGTTCGATCAGCGAGCGGAGGTTCGGCAGGTCCTCGATCCACCGGTCGAAGATGAGTGACGGCTCCGCGCAGTCGAGACCGATGACGGCCACTCGTCGATTCACGTTGCTCCTCCTTCATTTTCGCGCGGCGGGCGATCGGAGTTATGCCAGCTGAATATCGGCATGTGTCGCAGCTAACGATTGCCGAAGCGCGCTCGACGGACACGGCGCGCCTGCCAGCAAGGTATACGTCAAACCAGCGTGGTCGTGGCCCTGATCCTGCTGAGTGTGGCGCAAAGGCAATTGTCGCATTTGATTGACACGGCGAAGATGAGTGTTATTGTGAATGAGTCGACCCGATCGATCGCGACTGCTGGAGGCACCCCAGCCGGCGCTGCCCCGCATCTTTGGAGATGCACCCGACCTCTGTGTCCTCATGTTTCAAGGACGCTATGTAGAGACGTAACACAACCTTCCAATCCAGACGAAGAGGACAATGACCGTGCATTCTCGCTCTGCGTTTGACGCTGTTGTCTGTTCTTTGCCCGGCGCGCCAGACCCCGCTCTCCCAATAGCTGGTAGCCGAGCAGGAGCCATTGGAGTCCTCAACCTCGAGTTCGTTGTGGACCCCATCCTTGCAATTGCCGCTATCGACCGGCTGGCGACCTTTGGTCGCGGCCGGCTCGGAGTCTTGCTCGACGCAGATGACTCCGAGCTACGATCGACGGTGCTTGCGACGTTGCCTGAATCTATCGAGTTCGTGTGCATCGCCGCACGCTCTCCAGAAGCAGTCGCGCCGGCCGTTGCCGATGTGCTCGCGGCTCGTCGTCGTGCGTTCGTTGTCGCGACATCCGAGGAAATCGGTCGCGCGGCGGAGGTTGCAGGCGCCGAGGCAGTGATTGCCAAGGGCCACGAGGCTGGCGGCTGGATCGGTGAGGAGAGCAGCTTCGTCCTCCTTCAGCGCCTTATTGGCCGGCTACGACTGCCAGTCTGGGCGTGGGGCGGAGTGGGGCTCCACACAGCGGCGGCGTGCTTTGCTGGCGGCGCGGCGGGCGTTGTCCTCGACAGTCAG
>CALMXF010000044.1 GCA_937870985.1 uncultured Chloroflexota bacterium | reverse complement strand
CCCGCACCAGCGAGCCGGAGGCGAACGCGCCAGGCTGCGGTTCGCTGGCCGTCATCGTCCCTCCCCAAACAGATCGAGTCGGCGGGCGATTGTCTCCGCCCAGTCGTCGTTATGACCGAACCGGATGACGACATAGCCGTCGTCCTCAAGTTGCCAGGTGATCGCCTCGTCGCGGGCCTGCCGTTCGGGATAGTCGTGGTACGGTCCGTCGATATAGATGGCAGCCTTGCCGTGACCGGTATACATGAAGTCGGGCCGCGTCCCGTGGTCGGCGATCAGATCCTGGGCCGAGTCGGGCAGCCTGTGTCCGTGCTCGCGCAGATAGCGCAGGAAGTCTCGCTCCAGCTCGGAATCGCAGCGTCCCATCAGCCAGTCGAAGTGCTCCTCCGGCGATCGATACCCGGGCGAAGCTTCGACGGTCGAGCGGGTCAGGTCAAGCAGCAGATCACGAATGAGGTGGCGGTCAAGCAACTGGTGGTCGCGCTGGTTGGTGTAGCTCATCAGACAGAAATAGCAGGCCGCCTCGCAGTCTTCCTTCATGCGGTCCGAACGCCGGAGATCGGCGCCATCCGCGTCGAAGTGGCAGACCTCCAGCGCTCGACGCGCCACCTGCGCAATGCCGTCCGGATCATCGACC
This sequence comes from uncultured Chloroflexota bacterium, assembly GCA_937870985.1. GTDB lineage: Bacteria > Chloroflexota > Chloroflexia > Thermomicrobiales > CFX8 > JAMLIA01. The sequence goes on along the minus strand of CALMXF010000044.1, from coordinate 5,639 downwards.
AGACGCCGCAAGACGCCAGCGCCTCCCTCAGCCGACTCATAGAGCAGCATGGATTTTGGTCGCTCACGGTCCGGCAGGAGCTCGGCGGCGAGCTCGTTATCCTCAAGGTCGTAAACGAGCTGAATAGCATTCTTGAGCGCAGCCTGCAGGCTGGTGAACTGCTCGACCGTGAGCTTGTCCTCCGGATCGATCAGCAGGACGTTGCGCCGATCTTCGACGTAGGGGATCACCCGCGCCGTATGAGCAGCGCCAGGCTGGGGTACGTCATCATCGTCAAACACCTCGCTGTCTGCCTTTTGCCAGCGGCCAGTCTGCACATCCAGCACGAAGCCATATTGATCCTGAACTTTCCGGCGCCGCCACCCCATATTGAGGCGCCAGATGGTCGTCGCGTCTCCATACGAGAGCTTCATTGCCGGCGCACCGTCGATCTGAACGGTCGCTGACCGGAACGAAGGACGCCCATCCCGCACGGCGAATCGCACGCCGGAGCGCAACTCGTAGCCGCGCTTCAGCCGCTCCTCCTCGTCAGACGAGATGCGGTCGCGTCGGCGGGTTGTCACACTCTGCATTCGAAAGAGCGAGCCGAGCATCCCGCGCATTTCGGCCCCACAACGCTCACACACATCCGGCCCTACGGCGCCGGTCAGCGGATGCATATAGCCGCACGTGTCGCATTGCTTCATCGATGTCGTCGGCAGCTCAGGGTGCGACGCACCCGGCTCACCAGATTCACCAGCGGGTATGTGGACCCGGTCGATGACGTAGCGCGCGCCCTCGTGGTAGATGATCGAACCCGGCCCGAACTCCGAGATCGCCAGGAACCGCGGCCGCTGCAGAAACTCATCGCGGGATAGACTTCGGCCAGGAATGAACGCCGCAAGCGGCAGACGGGGGAAAGAATACCCGGGCAAGAAGCCCTCGCTGGCGTAGTAGCGGTAGGAGTAGAAATCGGACTGCGAGAGCCTGTCGCTCGCGGTCAACAGGCTCAACTGCGCCTCAGCCTGCCGCCGAAGTCGCTGTGCATCCTTCTTCTCCGAGTGCGGCCTGGTGGCGTCGTGAATGATCCGCGTCTGCGCCTGCGCCTGCTCCAGCGCCGAGCGGTACAGGTCGCGCCAGCGCGACGTGGCGCGATCGAACTCGTGCATGACGCCACCCAGTGTGCCTTCTAGCCACTCATCCGAATACCATGGAGCGGATTGCAGTGTCTCCTCGATACCGGACAGCACTCGACGGCTGCGCGCCACCGCTCGCTGGCGCGCAATGTGCTGCTCGAGGCCGGCCCGGACATCGGATTGCAGAGCCATAGTTGGTCGCTCACCAGACAGGTCCAGAATGTCACCCAACGACCGATGCAGGTTCTGACCCGTTTCCGCCAACCAGATAGCGTGGATGTGGGAGCGGATCAGATCCTCGTTGGCCAGATCGAGCCGCGGCGGGCTGACCGCTCCGGCAACGACAAGTTCCGGGCGGCGGAAGAAATACTGGTCGTGCGGGCTACCGGAGGCGCAGTAGGTAAAGACGAGCGCAGGCTGCCCATGGCGACCCGCCCGACCACTCCGCTGGGCGTAGTTCGCCGGCGTGGGTGGGACGTTGCGCATGTTGACGACATTCAGCTCAGAGATATCGACGCCCAGCTCCATCGTCGGGGAGCAGAAGAGGACAGGTAATGCTGCCGTGCGGAACTGCCTCTCGCGCTCCTCGCGCTGCTCGCTCTGGACCTGGGCGGTGTGCTCGCGCGCCTCGATCCCGATATTCCCGACGGCCTCATGGTGATAGAAGTCGACAAAGAACTGATTTGACTGCGTTGCCCGTTCGGTTCCGGGATTGACCCGCGTCGGATCGTACAGTGGTGTCTTCCCATCACCGGCGATCCAGCGCATAGCCGCTGCCGGAATCTGGTAGCCAGGGACATCACCGTCCGATCTGGGATCGTCGACCTGCTGGACCAACCCAGCGATACGCAGTCCGTCGAGCAGCTGAAGAATGATCTCAGCCGTGTCCTCTAATGTGAGCCGTGCGCCATACTCAGAGAACGTCGACGAGCGGCGCAGGTATTGCCCGTAGCGGCTGCGGGCCGACACGTACGCGTTCGTTCGCGGCTCGTTCTGTCGCTGAGGTCGAGGATAGAGAATCTTGCCGGACTCCATCTCTTCCTGCTCATCGATCGGCCACGGCGAGCGAAGATACTGATTGCTATTGGACTTGATCTGTTCCTGGCGCAACGGCTCAAGGTAGTCTGCGCGGATCGCCAGCTCGCGGCGCATGACATCGAGGAGCGCTCTGGATATCGCTGCGCGCGTCTCGGCGCTCGCAGTCACCAGCGCCTCATGCTTCCCCTGCCAGACTTCCTCGTCGGCGCTGACCAGATCAAGTGAGTCATAGGCTACTTGCAGCAGACCACACTGCTCCAGATTCGGCTGCGTGATCCGCCAGCCGCGACGCAGATCACGATAGATACGGTAGCCAAGCACGTCGCGCAGCGCGCGATTGGTCTGCGTGAGCGCGTTGTATTTGACGGTGTCATCAATCGCGTATTCGCCCAGCGGCAGGTCGAGTGCCTCCTGCACACGCTGGGTCAGCTCATCGTGACTCAGCCCCTCCGCGCCCGCCGACGCGACCGCCCGGTAGAGCGCGCCACGCAGCAGACCAACCTCGACAAAATCGTTGAAATGTCCGGCCTGGAGCGAGGCATCCTGGCGGTTGTCAGTGAACGACAGGACCTTTCTCGCCTCCTTGGGAAGCTCCTCCTCTGGGGTCTCGCGCAGGTGGCGGATGGCCGAAAGCGTCAGAATTGTTGTCGCCGTGCTGCGGCCCTCAGATCCAAGGGAGGTGAGACGGGAGAAGTCAGTGCCACGCCCGGGATAGTCAACACCACAATTCAGGCAGAATCGGAATGGCGCCGGAACGAAGCGAACGTCCAGCCCTTCACCAGTGCTCGAAACGCTGCCATCTGGCAGGAGGGTCACAGGATCCGGCATGTAGCGTCGATAGCTGTACTTGATGCGCCGGACGCCTCGCGCTTCTTCGATCCAGCTCTCCGGGACACGATTATCGTCAATGGCTGTCGCCGTGTCCGGCCATGGACGGTCGTCACTGGAGTACAGGTAGCCGGCCATATGGTCGCCATCTTCCGACCGCTCGAGGTACTCCCGCGGAGTGAAGATGTCGCGTCCGTCGTCACCCTTCTCCCGGTATACGCTGTAGTACTCCTGCCCACATTCACGGCAGAACGCAAGTGGTAGCAGGAGACGGGAACGATCGCCGGGCACAAACTGCTGGCCATAGAGCGTAACGAAGCGCCGGTAGGGCGTCTCAATTGATGCATAGGCTGTATCGCCGCGGCTGATGAACTGGTGCAGCTTGAATGCGAAGACCGGGAAGTCGGTCTGCGGCTGCTCGATCTCATAGCCAGCCAGCAGCGCCGCCTCGATCGCCGTAGCGCACTCGGTCTCTCCAATGCCTGTTAACTCGCTGAGTGAGGCAGCCGCGCTCTGCGTCCCTCGAACACTGCGAGGACTTCTCCTCACGAGCTCCCCGCTGACGAGATCGGTAGCCACCCCGAACGTACTTTCGATAAATCGTGCCAGTGGATTAGTAATGAAGGATTCGTAGTCGGACGCGCTGATAGAGCCGGCAAGTCGAACGGCGTCCGAAAGCGCCGCAACGAATGCTCCATCGTCAGGCGAATAGTCAACCGTCGACCGTCGCAGAGTCTCAGTGATGACGTCCGACGGCTCTACTGGAGCGCCGAAGATCTGGGCGGCAACTTCTGCGATCGCACCTCGTTGCTCGTCGAGCGAACCCGTTGAGGCGAGCGTGGCGGATGTCCCGACGTATTGCAGCGTATCAGCAGCCATCAGGTTTCGAGCGCGTCGAACGAGCATCGCCACGTCGGCGCCCTGCCGACCGCGGTACGTATGGAGTTCATCGAGCACAAGGAACTGCAGCTCCCGCGCGGCGTCAACAATCCGTCGATCACGTGGACGCGTCAAAATCAGCTCGAGCATCACGTAGTTGGTCAGCAGAATGTCAGGGGGGTTATCGAGGATCTCCTGGCGCTCATCCTCTTTCTCCTGACCGGTGTAGCGGGCGAACGTTATCGGCGACTTGCCCTCCGGAAAACCAAGCTTCAGAAACTTCTCGAGCTCACCCATCTGGCTGTTCGCGAGCGCATTCATTGGATAGACAACGATCGCCTGAATGCCACGCCCCGATCCGCGCCGCAGCACGTGATCCACGATCGGGATGATGTAGCCCAGGCTCTTCCCGGACCCCGTGCCGGTCGTCAGAAGATAATTACGCCCAGCCCTGGCAGCGTGAATGGCGTCGACCTGGTGACGGTGCGGTCGTAGCGGTCGCGGCGGATCATCTTCGGACTTGCGTTGGAAGATATTGCTGCATTCGTGATGCAGCACCCCAGCTCCGACAAGCTCATCGATCGTCTCACCCGGCGCGAAGGACGGGTTGAGCTGAATCAACGGCTCTGGCCAGAGCGCCCCCGCGTCCATCTCGGCCCGTACGTGGTCGCGGATCTTCTGGTCGCGGATGCGGATGAAGCTCTGGACGTACGAGGCGTAGTCGTCGATGAGGTGCCGTCGCAAGCCGAAGACATCCATGAATTACTCCTTAGCGCAAGAAACATGATGTGTATACAGGCAAAGCGCTTGAATGTGATTCGCAAGCGTGGGAGTGGGTGATCTGCCCGTCAAGATTATCAGGTCGCTGGTGAAGGGCAAGCGTGTCCTGATTCTGGGCGTACGTAGACGGCACGCTGACGACAACGCGTCAACTTGTTATGTCGTGGCTTAGGGTACATGTCTGACTATCTATCAGTATCCTGGCTCGTCTCTAACTCTACGAATCGAGCGCACCAGTTATGACCACCTGCTCGAAACTATCAGTGCTGTGGTCTGTGCCATTCTCAGTGACGCCGACTTCTGAGTCGATCTCGCACTCCATGGCCAAGCTGAGCGAGTCTGGCTGGTAACCTTCCTCGGCCTGCCGAACGACCATTCCTCCGATGACACGATTGATCGAGTGTTCGCCCGGTTGGATCTGGCAACATTCGAACGTTGTCTTCCTGGCTGGATCGTCACCCTGGTCTCATGCCCAATGGCTGATGTAGTCGCAATTGACGACAAGGTTGTTCGTCGCTCATATAGCCAGAGAGTTGGACGTGGCACGGTCGATCTCGTCGGCGCCTTATCCTTAGAGCGCCGCCTTGTCCTGGGGCAACTAGCCGTCGATGACCACGTTTACGAGATCCCCGCGGCTTCGACGCTCTTTAGCCTCATCAGCCTCATCGACGTGACCGACGCCATCGTCATCGTTGATGACACGCACTCTCAGACGGCGACGGCGCCATCCTCACGATAACGCGCCACCAGGTAACGCACCTGTCGGTGCGACAGGGTAAGCGCCTCGGCCGCCACATCGGCGGTGAGTTGCCCGGAAAGGAGTTGGTTGAGGGCCTGGAGTCAGGTCTGGTCTCGGGCGGTCAACGTCACCCTGCCCTTCGTGGGGTGACATTTTCACTGACCCATTTGGGTTGACGGATTCATTCGACCACGACTCACGACCCGGATAATGGCTCGCGGATCCAGGTAGGGTATGCGACGATATCCCCAAACGAGCAT
>CALMXF010000043.1 GCA_937870985.1 uncultured Chloroflexota bacterium | reverse complement strand
TTCGCCGCGCTGAGCCAGCCGCGCCTCTGCACGCTGGCGGGCGGTCTCGGCGCGCTGCATGTCGATCTCGACGACCCGCTCCGCCGTATCGGCCAGAACGATCACCTGGTTGTTGAGTACCTCAAGAAAGCCGCCGAAGACGACAAGCGACTCCTCGCTGCTCCCGTGCTTGACGCGCATCTCTCCTGCCGCGAGCAGTGAGAACAGGGGCGCGTGCTTCGGCAGGATGCCGAGTTGCCCCTCGGCCCCCGGGGCAACGACCATATCGACGTCGTCGGTCTTGTAGACCACCCCTTCGCCGGTGACCACCTCGACGCTCAGCTTCGCTGGCCTGGCCATGTTTCCTCCGTGTCAGAGATGAGGGACAAGGGCGGGATACCCCAAGTACCCCCGCTCGTCCCTCGTCCCTCGTGCTAGCCTTCAGCCGCCATCCGCTCGGCCTTCGCAACGGCTTCCTCGATCGGGCCGACCATGTAGAACGCCTGCTCTGGCAGCGAGTCGTGGCGACCTTCGAGGATCTCGGTGAAGCCTCGCACTGTATCCTCGCGGGTGACGTACTTGCCGGACTGGCCGGTGAACGCCTCGGCGACGAACATCGGCTGCGACATGAAGCGCTGAATGCGGCGCGCCCGAGCAACTGTCTGCTTGTCTTCGTCGCTCAGCTCCTCGATGCCGAGGATAGCGATGATGTCCTGCAGGTCGCGATAGCGCTGCAGCAGCCGCTGCACCTCGCGGGCCACCCGGTAGTGCTCCTCGCCAACGATCAGCGGGTCGAGAATACGCGAGGTTGAGGCGAGCGGGTCCACCGCCGGGAACAGTCCTTGCTCGGCGATCGCACGCTCCAGCGAGACAGTCGCGTCGAGGTGGGCGAACGCTGTGGCCGGGGCCGGGTCGGTGTAGTCGTCGGCAGGGACGTAGACAGCCTGCACCGAGGTGATCGAACCCTTGCGCGTCGAGGTAATGCGCTCCTGCAGCTGCCCCATCTCGGTGGCCAGAGTCGGCTGGTAGCCAACGGCGCTCGGCATCCGGCCCAGCAGCGACGATACCTCGGAGCCGGCCTGGACGAAGCGGAAGATGTTGTCGATGAACAGCAGCACGTCGCGGCCCTCATCGCGGAAGTACTCGGCCATCGTCAGGCCCGAGAGCGCGACGCGCAGGCGGGCGCCCGGCGGCTCATTCATCTGGCCAAAGACCATTGCGGTCTTGTCGATGACGCCCGACTCCTCCATCTCGCCGTACAGCTGCGTCCCCTCGCGGGTCCGCTCGCCGACGCCGCAGAAGACGGAGTAGCCGCCGTGCTCGGCGGCGATGTTGCGGATCAGCTCCATGATAACGACCGTCTTGCCGACGCCAGCGCCGCCGAACACACCGGTCTTGCCACCCTTGGTGAACGGCGCAATGAGGTCGACGACCTTCATGCCGGTCTCGAATGGCTCGACCGACGTGGACTGATCGACAAAATCAGGCGCCGAGCGGTGGATGCTGTTCGTCAATGACCGATCGACATCCGGATTGCCATCGACCGGCTCGCCGACGACGTTGAAGATGCGCCCCAGCGTCGCCAGGCCGACCGGCACCCGGATCGAACTGCCGATATCGACCGCCTTCGAGCCGCGGCGCAGGCCGTCGGTCGAGGACATTGCGACGCAGCGGACCCAGTCATTGCCGAGGTGCTGCTGGGCCTCGAGGGTCAGCGTGTTACCACCGGGCATATCAACCTCGATGGCGTTGTAAATTGCGGGGAGGTGATCCGGTGGGAACTCGACGTCCACCACCGCGCCCTGCACCTGGACGACCTCTCCCGTTGCTCCACGTACGGCTGTCGTTGCCACTCTCTATCTCCTGCCTGCCTGCATCGAATCCGGGATGATGCTCCGCATTGCGACCAAACGTCCGTCTATCCGCCGAGTGCCGCGGCGCCGGCCGCGATCTCGGACACCTCGCGCGTAATCTGCGCCTGGCGCGCCTTGTTGAGCGACAATGTCAGCTCGTCGATGAAATCGCGGGCGTTATCCGTCGCCGCGCGCATCGCGACCATACGCGCCGAATGCTCGCTGGCCAGCGATTCGAGCATCGCCTGGTAGACCTGTACCTCGACATAGCGCGGCAAAAGCGCCTCAAGGACTGTCCGGGGGTCTGGCTCGAAGATGAAGTCGGCGGATGCCTGATCGGCCGGGATATCCTCCGGCGGCTCGATCGGCAGCAGTTGCAGCACCTCTGGCCGCTGGGTCAGCGTGTTCACGAACTGCGAGTAGATGAGGTGAACCGCGTCGATCTCGCCCTTAATGAACGCCTCGGTTGCGACACCGATGATCGGCCGCAGAATATCCAGCGACGGGTTATCGCCCAGCTGGGTAAATTCGGCGATCACGTTCTGGTCGGTCCGAGCGAAGAAATCGCGGCCCTTGCGTCCGACTGTGACGAGGTCGGCCGGATGGCCGGCCTCCTGAAGGAAACGCACCGACCGACGGATGATGTTCGCGTTGAACGCCCCGGCCTGGCCACGGTCGGCAGTCACGATAATGACGCCGACCCGGTTGATCGGGCGCTGCTGAAGCAGCGGGAACTGTGAGACATCAACCGACTCGCCAGCGACGGCGAGGCCAGCAATGATCGTGCGCAGGCGCTCGGCGTACGGCCGGGCCGCGCGCACTCGCTCCTGTGCGCGGCGCATCTTCGATGCCGAAACCATCTCCAGCGCCCGCGTGATCTGCGCTGTGTTTCGAACCGAACGTATGCGCCGTCGAATCTCTCGTGGGCTCGCCATCCTGTCTCCTTCAGCGTGCGACCAGCCGCCGGGCCGGCGACTAGATCGTCACCTCAAGCTGATCGACCGAGATCGTTCTGGCGAACTCGTCAGCCGTCTTGCGCATCAGCGCGGTCAGATCGTCGTCGAGCGCCCGCTTCTCCTTGATGGTTGCCAGAATGCCCGAGCCGCTGTTGCGCAGATAGTCCATGTACTGCCGCTCCCACGAACGGACCCGGTCGACCGGAATATTGTCCAGGAAGCCGTTAGTCGCGACCCAGATCAGGGCCACCTGCTCCTCGACCGGCATCGGCTGGTACTGCGGCTGCTTGAGCACCTCGGTCAGCCGCATGCCGCGGTCGATCTGGCGCTTTGTCGCAGGGTCCAGGTCCGATGCCATCTGGGCGAAGGCCGCGAGCGAGCGGAACTGCGCCAACTCGAGCCGCAACGAGCCGGCCACCTGTCGCATCGCGCGAATCTGGGCAGAGCCGCCCACCCGCGAGACCGAGATACCGACGTTCAGCGCCGGCCGGACGCCAGCGTAGAACAGATCAGATTCCAGGAAGATCTGGCCATCGGTGATCGAGATGACGTTGGTCGGGATGTAGGCCGACACGTCGTTGGCCTGCGTCTCGATGATCGGCAACGAGGTGAGCGATCCCCCGCCGCGCTCCTCGTTGAGGCGCGCCGAGCGCTCCAGCAGACGCGAGTGCAGGTAGAAAACGTCGCCCGGGTATGCCTCGCGGCCCGGCGGGCGGCGCATCAGCAGCGAGACCTGCCGGTAGGCCCAGGCGTGCTTGGAGAGATCGTCATAGACGATCAGGGCGTCGCCGCCCGTCTCCATGATCTCCTCGCCCATCGACGTGCCGGAATATGGAGCGAGATATTGCAACGGGGCCGGCTCGGAGGCCGAGGCGGCGACGACAATCGTGTGGCCCATCGCGCCGTGGCGCTCGAGCGTCGCCACGATCTGGGCGACCTGACCCTGGCGCTGGCCGATAGCCACGTAGATGCAGATGACGCCGGAATCCTTCTGATTGATGATCGTATCGATCGCCACCGCCGTCTTGCCGGTCTGGCGGTCGCCGATGATCAGCTCGCGCT
>CALMXF010000042.1 GCA_937870985.1 uncultured Chloroflexota bacterium | reverse complement strand
TACTTCCCAGGCCAACCGCTCTCCGGCGATCGATCCCGACGGCGCTCCCCGACGTGGGACAGCCTCGCCGCTCGCCAGCGTTACCCGGCGCACCGCGAACGCGCCGGCCGGCAGCGCGACGCTCTTGTCCCCGTTGCCGACGGCGACGACGCTCTCGATCTCCGCCGGATACCGGTCCGAGTACTGCTCCAGCGCTCCGGTCAGGCACTCGTCGAGCTCGGTGTCGGTCCATACGGCCGGGGTCGCCTCTTCTAGCCGGGTCCGCAGCCGCGCACGGAGCGCGTTGAGGGTGGTCATACGGGTGTTCCACTTCTCCCGGCGTGCCGTATCCTGTCCGGGCTACATTCGATTCGAATGATTGGGGAATCACGATGGCGCTGTTATCGATGAAGACGTTTCGGGCCGAGCCGGGGCGGGAGGATGATCTCGTTCAGCTGATGCGCGACGCAAAGAAGGAGATGCTACGGGTCGATTCACGCCGGACGGTGCGTGTCTTCCGCGTGGTAGACGGGCCGGACGCCGGCAATGTCAGCATCGCAATCGAGTACGAGGGCCTGGAGGCGTTCCGCGAGATCCGGGCGAAGGAGCAGGCCGACGCGGGCTGGCAGGCGATTGGCGACCGAGCCAACGGCCCGGATCGCCCGGCCGAGACGCTGCGGTATGTCCAGATGGAGGAGATCGCGTAACCGAGGGATGAGGGATGAGGGCAGGATCGCTTTCGGCCTTCGATCGTCCCTTCGATCCAGGGGAACGGGTATCAGCAAACGACCGGACATTCCCTTATCCCAGCATTGGGAGAAGGGGCAGGGGATGAGGGCCATCTCCCTCATCCCCCATCCAGCCCCCCTTCGTATCCGATGGTGTACAGCGCCGCGGCCTCGTCGAGAACCTCGGCCCAGCGACGGTCGGGATCGGACTCGCCGAGGATAGCCATCGCCTGCCGGCGCGAGTGGACGCCGCTGGCCACGAGGCGCGACTCGCCGCGAACCAGCTTCTCGCGGTCGCTCGGCAGGATCTCCTGCCAGATCGGGCGGGTCCGGCGCAGGCCGGCCAGTGGCAGACTGCCGAAGCGCTCCAGCAGGTCCAGCACCAGTGCGTTGCGCTGGGCGTAGACGGCGTCCCACACTCGCCGTTTACGCGTCACCTTCTGGACAAGCGGCTGGATCTCGACTTCCAGCGCGACGCCAGAGAGCGAGCGGCCCGAATCGCCGAAGGCAGTCCGCGGCGTCTCGGAAAGATCGTGCAGCTGACGGTAGAGCAAGTTGACGTAATCAATATGCATGCCGATCCCACTGCCGAGCATGTCGAGCAGGTAGGCCTTCGACGCCTCCGGGAGCTCCCAGACTGCGCCCGGCTCGGCGCGGATACCTTCGCTGCCGGAGACGTTCTCCAGCACGGTGACCGGGTAGCCGCTGACCTGGAGGATGTGGGAGATTGTCGTCATTCGCTGATTCAGCTCGCGACAGACGTCGACCAGGTCTTCGAGGTCGGACGCGCCCCAGAACTCGTGCGGTCGGGGGACGTTCGGATAGATCACATACGGCACCCATCCGTAGGGGTTCGCCGCGTCGATGACCACCGCGCCGTCGACCTCGACCCGATATCGATCGGCGAACCAGTCCTCGATGACCGTGAGCGGCCGGCCACCGCCCGTGGCCGGGTTCAGCGGCCGGCCCCGGGATGGCGCACCGTCAGCCGGAGAAGGACACGCCGCCCTTCACCGCGAAGGTGGAGCCGAA